>NZ_JBSGZI010000013.1:0-112366 GCF_053610945.1 Streptomyces sp. NPDC054849 | reverse complement strand
CCCCGCGGGGGGTGCCGCCCTCGTTCGAGAACAGCCGATCAACCAGTGGCCGGAGCCGGGGTCGATCAGAAGTCCATGTCACCGCCCGGCATGCCGCCCGGGGCGCCGGCGCCGGCCTTCTCGGGCTTGTCGGCGATGACGGCCTCGGTCGTCAGGAACAGCGCGGCGATCGACGCGGCGTTCTGCAGAGCGGAGCGCGTGACCTTCGCCGGGTCGATGATGCCCTCGGCGATCATGTCGACGTACTCGCCGGTCGCGGCGTTCAGGCCGTGACCGATCGGCAGGTTGCGCACCTTCTCGACGACGACGCCACCCTCGAGACCACCGTTGACGGCGATCTGCTTGAGCGGGGCCTCCAGGGCGAGCTTCACGGCGTTGGCGCCGGTCGCCTCGTCACCCTCGAGCTCCAGCTTCTCGAAGACCGCGGAGGCCTGCAGCAGGGCCACGCCACCACCGGCGACGATGCCCTCCTCGACGGCCGCCTTCGCGTTGCGAACGGCGTCCTCGATGCGGTGCTTGCGCTCCTTGAGCTCCACCTCGGTCGCGGCACCGGCCTTGATGACGGCCACGCCGCCGGCCAGCTTCGCGAGGCGCTCCTGGAGCTTCTCGCGGTCGTAGTCCGAGTCGGAGTTCTCGATCTCGGCGCGGATCTGGTTCACGCGACCGGCGACCTGGTCGCTGTCACCGGCACCGTCGACGATGGTGGTCTCGTCCTTGGTGATGACGACCTTGCGGGCGCGGCCGAGCAGGTCGAGACCGGCGTTCTCCAGCTTGAGGCCGACCTCCTCGGAGATGACCGTGCCACCGGTGAGGATGGCGATGTCACCGAGCATGGCCTTGCGGCGGTCGCCGAAGCCCGGGGCCTTGACGGCGACGGACTTGAAGGTGCCGCGGATCTTGTTGACGACGAGGGTGGAGAGCGCCTCGCCCTCGACGTCCTCGGCGATGATCAGCAGCGGCTTGCCGGACTGCATGACCTTCTCCAGGAGCGGCAGCAGGTCCTTGACCGAGCCGATCTTGGAGTTGACGATCAGGATGTACGGGTCGTCGAGGGACGACTCCATGCGCTCCATGTCGGTGGCGAAGTACGCCGAGATGTAGCCCTTGTCGAAGCGCATACCCTCGGTGAGCTCCAGCTCCAGACCGAAGGTCTGGGACTCCTCGACGGTGATGACGCCTTCCTTGCCGACCTTGTCCATGGCCTCGGCGATGAGCTCGCCGATCTGGGTGTCGGCGGCGGAGATGGAGGCCGTCGAAGCGATCTGCTCCTTGGTCTCGACATCCTTGGCCTGGGCGAGCAGGGCGGCGGAGACGGCCTCGACGGCCTTCTCGATACCACGCTTGAGGGCCATCGGGTTGGCGCCGGCGGCCACGTTGCGCAGGCCCTCGCGGACGAGCGCCTGGGCCAGCACGGTGGCGGTGGTCGTACCGTCGCCCGCGACGTCGTCCGTCTTCTTGGCGACTTCCTTGACCAGCTCGGCGCCGATCTTCTCGTACGGGTCCTCGAGCTCGATCTCCTTGGCGATGGAGACACCATCGTTGGTGATCGTGGGGGCGCCCCACTTCTTCTCAAGGACGACGTTGCGACCCTTGGGGCCAAGGGTGACCTTGACGGCGTCGGCGAGCTGGTTCATCCCACGCTCGAGGCCGCGGCGGGCCTCCTCGTCGAACGCAATGATCTTGGCCATCTGAAGTGGTCCTCCCGGACAGCGGTGGATTGCTCCCAGGACCGCGCCCGCGCCCGCGACGGACGGCCTGCGTGCCCGGCGGTTCCTTCCCACCGGACCCTGCGGGCCTCACCGACCCGGTCCTCGTTCAGTAGCACTCTCACCGGGAGAGTGCTAATGCCAATGATTAGCACTCGACCCCCGAGAGTGCAAGCGGCTTCGAAGAAGCCCCGGTGGGGCGTGGCGGTCGGGCGAGGGGTGGGCGCAAGCGGCTTCGGGCGACGCCCCGGGACTCATCGGGCGACGCCCCGGGACTCCCGGCAACGCCCCGGGACTCCCGGCAACGCACAAGGGGCCCGCATCCCTCCTCAAGGATGCGGGCCCCTCGTATGTGTGCGCGTACGCGGGTGCGCGCGTACGTGTCGCGTCGGTGGTCGATCGCTCCAGGACTAGCCGAGTGCGAGCTTGACCATGTCCGCCTGCGGACCCTTCTGGCCCTGCGAGATCTCGAACTCGACCCGCTGACCCTCTTCAAGGGTGCGGTATCCGTCCATCTGGATGGCGCTGTAGTGGACGAACACATCCGCACCACCGTCGACCGCGATGAAGCCGTAGCCCTTCTCCGCGTTGAACCACTTGACGGTGCCCTGAGCCATGCCTAACTCCCCTATTACTGGCCCTTGCGCGGGAACGCACTTCGCGTTCCCGGGTCAGAACTTGCGTCGGAACGCGTCGACCGAGGCTGAATGTATCTGCGCGAGTGCTGTCTGCAACAGGTCAATCCGACGAGAAATCTGGACACCGAGAAACATTGAAATAGAGTGAAAATTTGGCATCTTGCAGGGCAACTCGGGCCTGACATATCTCGCCAAAGCCCCATACCGCGCTTGCACATTGGCCCGATGTCGACCCTCGCGCGGCCCGCTCATATGCGGCGGGCAAGAACAGCGGAGGGGACTTCCCCAACCCTACCGCGCCCAATCAAGCAGAATTGCCCCCTCCGCTTTTAGCGGAGGGGGCAATTTCGGTTTACGCCTGTCGCCTGACGGGCGATCAAAGACCGATCCAGGGGATCAGCAGCCGCCCGCGACGGCCGGGATGATCGAGACGCCGGCGCCGTCCGGCGTCGCCGCCTGCAGCCCGCCCTCGAAACGCACGTCGTCGTCGTTCACGTAGACGTTCACGAAGCGACGCAGCCTGCCCTGGTCGTCCAGGACGCGCGCGGCGATGCCCGGGTGGCTCTTCTCCAGGGACTCGATGACCTCGGCGAGGGTCGCGCCCTCGGCCGGGACCTCGGCCTGACCGCCGGTGTAGGTGCGCAGGATGGTGGGAATGCGGACGTTGACGCTCATGGCGCTACTGCCTTTCCGGTAGAGCAGGGGGAGGGTCAGGCCAGGCCGGCGGCGCGGAACGCGTCCAGGCTCGGGCGGATGGTGGCGGTCTGCCCGCTGTCCGCGGCCACCGCCTCCAGGGTCTTGAGGCCGTCGCCGGTGTTGAGGACGACGGTGGTCAGCGTCGGGTCGAGCTGCCCGTTGTCGATGAGCTTCTTCGTCACGCCGACGGTCACGCCGCCCGCGGTCTCGGCGAAGATGCCCTCGGTCTGCGCGAGGATCTTGATCGCCTCGACGACCTGCTCGTCGGTGACGTCCTCGACGAAGCCGCCGGTGCGCCGCGCGATGTCCAGGACGTACGGGCCGTCCGCCGGGTTGCCGATGGCCAGCGACTTGGCGATGGTGTTCGGCTTCTGCGGGCGGACCACGTCGTGACCGGCCTTGAAGGCGGTCGACACCGGGGAGCAGCCCTCGGCCTGGGCGCCGAAGATCTTGTACGGCTTGTCCTCGACCAGGCCCAGCTTGATCAGCTCCTGCAGACCCTTGTCGATCTTCGTCAGCTGTGAGCCGGACGCGATCGGGATCACGATCTGGTCGGGCAGCCGCCAGCCGAGCTGCTCGCAGATCTCGTACGCCAGGGTCTTGGAACCCTCGCCGTAGTACGGGCGCAGGTTGACGTTGACGAACCCCCAGCCCTCGCCCAGCGGATCGCCGATGAGCTCGGAGCAGAAGCGGTTGACGTCGTCGTAGTTGCCCTCGATGCCGACCAGCTCACCGCCGTACACACCGGCCATGACGACCTTGCCCTGCTCCAGGTCGTGCGGGATGAACACGCAGGAGCGGAAGCCGGCCCGGGCGGCGGCGGCGCCGACCGCGCCGGCCAGGTTGCCGGTGGAGGAGCAGGACAGGGTGGTGAAGCCGAAGGCGCGGGCGGCCTCGACGGCGATGGCCACGACACGGTCCTTGAAGGAGTGCGTCGGGTTGCCCGAGTCGTCCTTGACGTACAGCTTGCCGGTGACGCCGAGCTCCTTGGCCAGGTTCTCCGCGTCCACGAGCTTGGTGAAGCCCGGGTTCAGGCTCGGCTTGGAGGCCACGTCCGAGGGGACGGGCAGCAGCGGCGCGTAGCGCCAGATGTTGGGAGGGCCGGCCTCGATCGCGGCGCGCAGGGCCTCGGGGTCACCGGTCGGAAGGTCGTAGGCGACTTCCAGCGGTCCGAAGCACTCGGCGCACGCGAAGATGGGGCCGAGTTCGAAGCGGGTACCGCACTCGCGACAGGAAAGGCCGGTGGCAGGTCCGAGATCAACAGAGGTGGCGACAGTCTGTGCAGCCATGATGGCGAGGCCCTTTCTCCTCATCTTCCCCATGGCGCACTTCGCCATGAGACGGAATTGGCACCTTCCCTAGCCGGGGACCTCGCTGACGTCGCTTGACGAGCGATCGCGAGAACCGACTGGAGGGTTGCCGGGGCTTCAACGGGCCGTGTCCCTCTGCCCCTCTGGATGAGCGGTATGGCACCGGCACACGCGCTCTGTGGCGCGCCGGTGCGTTTGTACGCGGGGACCCCCGGCATGCGGTGGTCCTTCGCGTTGTTCAAGACTGTAACCGAAGGCCCGGGCGGTTGAGACAGGCGTCCGAACCGCGAGATGGATCACATAACGGCAGATATTGCCGACACGCAGGGAGTGCTGAGGGTGCTGGAAGAGGTGGAGCGCTGGCTGGCAGACCGCTCCTGGTCAGCCGCCGACCGACCGCTCGACCAGCTGCTCGACCGGAAACGGGCGGCCGGGACCACGGTCAGCGTGGTGCTGCCCGCGCTGGACGAGGAGGCGACGGTCGGCGCGATCGTCGAGGTGATCCGGCGTGATCTGATCGAGGGACTGCCCGTCCCGCTGGTCGACGAGTTGATCGTGGTCGACTCCGGCTCGGCCGACCGTACCGCCGAGGTCGCGGCGAAGGCCGGAGCCCGGGTGGTGCACCGCGACGAGATCCTGCCGAGGATCCCGGCCCTGCCCGGCAAGGGCGAGGTGCTGTGGCGCTCGCTGCTGGCCACCAGCGGGGACGTCGTCTGCTTCGTCGACGCCGATCTGCGCGACTTCTCGGCCGACTTCGTCTCCGGGATCGTGGGTCCGCTGCTCACCGAGCCGGACGTGCAGTTCGTCAAGGCGATGTACGACCGCCCGCTGGGTGACGCCCCCGGCCAGGGCGGACGGGTGACGGAGCTGGTCGCCCGCCCGCTCCTCAACCTCCACTGGCCTCAGCTCGCCGGCTTCGTCCAGCCGCTGGGGGGCGAGTACGCCGTACGCCGCTCCCTGCTGGAACGGCTGCCGTTCCCCGTCGGGTACGGCGTCGAGCTCGGCCTGCTCGTCGACGCACTGCACACGGTCGGGCTGGACGCGCTGGCCCAGGTGGACGTGGGCGTACGGCTCCACCGCCATCAGGGCGGACAGGCGCTGGGCCGGATGGCCGCGGCGATCTACCGCACCGCCCTGGTGCGGCTCTCGCGCGGGCACCTCGTACGGCCGGAGCTGACGCAGTTCGAGCGCGGCCCGGACGGCTTCATACCGCGGACGTACCCGGTGGACGTCGAGGAGCGGCCGCCGATGGCGGGCATCACGGAGTACGCGCGACGCCGCGTGGCGTGACGATTGCGGACGTTTGAGCGAGCACGGGCCGGGCTAGGTTGGCCGCATGGCTTCTCAGGTACTCGTTGCAGCGAACCGCGGCCCGCTTTCCTACGCCCTCTCCGACGACGGCACGCTCAGTGCCCGGCGCGGGGGCGGCGGTCTCGTCTCCGGACTCTCCGCGGCGCTCGCGGAGCAGCCGGAGGCGCTGTGGATCTGCGCGGCCCTGTCGGAGGCGGACCGTGAGGCGGTCCGCCGGGGTGTCGCCGAGCCGGGCGTCCGGATGCTGGACATCGATCCCACGATGTACGACGACGCGTACAACGGCATCGCCAACTCCGTGCTGTGGTTCACCCACCACCACCTCTACGACATCCCGCGCGAGCCGGTCTTCGGCGCGGAGTTCCGCCGGCAGTGGGCCTCGTACGTGGCCTACAACCGCGCCTTCGCCGAGGCCCTGGCCGAGGAGGCGGCGCAGGGCGCGGCCGTCCTCGTGCAGGACTACCACCTGGCGCTGGTGCCGGGTCGGTTGCGGGAACTGCGGCCGGACCTGCGGATCGGGCACTTCACGCACACGCCGTGGGCCTCGCACGAGTTCCTGCTCATGCTCCCGGACGACATCCGGAGCCAGCTGGTGTGGGGGATGCTCGGCGCGGACCGGCTGGGGTTCCACACGGAGGGATGGGCGGCCAATTTCATCAGCGGCGCCGCCATCGACGACGCGCGCGGCGTCGCGGACCCGTTCTTCCCCCGGGACGGCCAGAGCGGGGTGCACCACCGCAGGATGACCGCGGACGGGAGCCGGTACGGGGAGAAGCGGTTCACCGCGGTGACCCGGTACCCGCTCGGGGTCGACGCGGACGAGCTGCGGGCGCTGGCGCACCGGCCGGAGGTGGACGAGAAGCTGGCGCAGCTGCGGTCGGAGGTCGGCGACCTGAAGACGATCGCGCGGGTGGACCGGACGGAGCTGTCGAAGAACATCCTGCGGGGCCTGCTCGCGTACCGGGAGCTGCTGACGGTCCACCCCGAATGGCGCGGCCGGGTGGTGCACCTGGCCTCGGCGTACCCGTCACGGCAGGACCTCGCGGTGTACCGGACGTACACGGAGTCGGTGCGGGAGCTGGCGGCGGAGATCAACGCGGAGTTCGGGACGGCGGACTGGCAGCCGGTGCTGGTGTCGGTGCAAGACGACTTCGCGCGCTCACTGGCGGTCTACCGGATGGCGGACGTGGCGCTGGTGAACCCGGTGCGGGACGGGATGAACCTGGTGGCGAAGGAGATCCCGGTGGTGTCGGAGGCGGGGTGCGTGCTGGTGCTGTCCACCGGGGCCGGGGCATACGAGGAACTGATGCAGGACGCGCTGACGGTGAATCCGTACGACGTCACGCAGACGGCGGAGGCGTTGCACGCGGCGCTGTCCATGCCGGCGGATGAGCGGGCGGAGCGCACGAAGCGCCTGGCCGCGGCGGCGACGGCCCTCCCGCCGACCCAATGGTTCGAGGCCCAGCTGTCCGCTTTGCGAGGCTGACCGCCCACCCCCTGGGGCTCCGCGATTCCAGCCCCGCCGGCGTTTGAGGCGATCTTTCAAGCGCCGCCGGCGTTTGAGGCGCGGGGGTCCGGGGGCGGGCCCCCGGGCAGCGGCGCCGCACCCCGCAGCGGAGCGGTCAGGCGCGCACGGCCACGGCCAGCTCGGCCAGGAAGGCGGCCACCGCACCGGGTCCGGGCAGGACGAGGTCCGCCCGGGAGGCCAGCTCGGGAACCTCGGCCGAGCCACTGCACACCAGCAGCCCCGGCAGGCCCTCGGCCCTGCGCTTCTCGACCGCCGAGTACGCCGCCAGGTCACCCAGGTCGTCCCCGGCGTACAGCACCGCCTCTGCGTCCCGCTCCGCCAGGAACTCCGCCAGGGCGACGCCCTTGTCCATGCCCGGCGGGCGCAGTTCCAGGACCGCCCGGCCCGGCTCCACCATGAGCCCGTGGCGGGCGGCCAGCTCGGCCAGGGGTTCGCGCAGCGCCGCGAAGGCCGCCGCGGGGTCCGAGGCCCGCCGGGTGTGCACCGCCAGCGCGCGGCCCTTCTCCTCGATCCAGGTGCCCCGCCAGGCCCCGATCGATTCGAGGAATCCCGGCAGCTCCGCCCGGACCGCCGCCACCCCGGGGTGCTCGGCGGGGGCGTGGACGAGGCCGGTGACGGCGTCCCACCGTTCGGCCCCGTAGTGGCCGAGGACGACGAGGTGTTCCAGTCCGGGGACCCCCGCGAAGCCCCCGTAGCGGACGGCGACGCTCGCCGGCCGGCCGGTGATCACGGCGACCGAGTCGACCTCGGGGGCGAGTGCGGAGAGAGCCGGGACGGCTCCGGCGTGGGCTCGGGCCTGGTCGGGGTCGGGGACGATGTCGGCGAGCGTGCCGTCGAAGTCCAAGGCGACCACGGACCGGCGGGGTGCACGGAGCAGGGCTTCCAGTCCCTCGCGTCCGGCTGCGGTGACGGGCGTCGGCAAGTCGTGCGGAAGGCTCCCCATACGCACGACCCTAACGGCCCGGCGCAGCGACGGCTACGGCTATCGCCGGGCCCGCTGGGCCTCTCGGATCCGGCGCAGCCGGTTGACCGTGCCCGGTGCGTGGGCCAGCGCCCGGGGGTCGTCCATCAGCGCGTTGAGGAGCTGGTAGTAGCGGACGGGGGTCATCCCCAGCCCTTCGCGGATGGCCCGCTCCTTGGCTCCGGGCCCGGGCCAGGTGCGTCCCTCGTACGCGAGCACCGCGGCCTCCGTGGCCGTCAGCTGCCCCTCGTCCGTCATACCGCCAGATTAACGCCGACCTCCGACAGCAGCCCCGCCGCATCCGGCCCTCCGCACCGGGCCTCCCCACCAGGCCGCCGAGCCCAGCCCCGCCCCGCCCCAGCCCAGCCCCCGGCCCGGCCCGACACCACCTCGGCCCCTGGGCGCGGCCCCCGCTACCGCGGGTCCGCCGCCCGGGCGGTCGTGGCGATCTCCTCCAGCACCTTCGCCGGCTGTCCGCCCGGCTGGACGGTCTTGCCGATGTTCTGCTTGATGTCCTCGCTGACGCCTGCCCATGACTTCTTGCCGACCGGGTACAGCCGCGAGCTGGGCAGCGCCGCCAGGAAGGTCTTCAGCTGCGGCGCCGAGCCGCCCGTGGCGGCCTGCTTGGCCTGGTAGCCGCTGGTGGTGGCCGGCAGCAGGTCGTACATCTCGGTGAAGGCCGTCACGTTCTTCGGCTGGTACAGGAAGTCCAGGAACTTCCCGGACTCCTGGCGGTGGCCGGTCTTGAAGGCCATGATCCAGTCGGCGACGCCCATGGCCGACTGCTCGCTGCCGTCGGACGTCGGCAGCGGCACCATGCCGTACTTCACGCCCTTGGAGTCGGCCTGCTTCAGCAGGGTCGGGTGCCCGTTGAGCATGCCGACCTCGCCCTTGGTGAAGGCCTCGAAGGCGGCCTGCCGGTCCAGCTTGCCCGGCTCGACCGGTCCGGTCAGCCCCTGCCCGACCATCTTGTCCCGCAGGAACTCCAGCGTCCGGACGTTGTCGGCCGAGTCGATGGAGTACGCCTCTTCGTTGTCGGTGTAGCCGCCACCGCCCGCGAGCATCCACATCATCGTCTCGGCCTGCGCCTCCTCGCGGCCCAGCGGCAGCGCGAGGGGGGTGGGCACGCCCGCGGTCTTGAGCTTCTTCGCCGCGGCCTCCAGGTCCGCCCAGCTCTTGGGCTGCCAGCTGCCGGCCTTGGCGTCCTTCGCGATCACGCCGGCGTCGGTCAGCAGCTTCTCGTTGTAGAAGAGCAGCCGGGTGCTGGCCACGAAGGGCAGCCCGTACTGGACCTGCTTGACCTTGCCGGCGTCGGCGAGCGGTGCGAGGAAGTCGGCCTCGGTCTTCACGGAGAGCAGCTCTGCGGCCGAGTGCAGCCTGCCGGCGGCCGCGTAGTCGGCGTAGGCGCCGATCTGCGCGATGTCGGGGGCCTTGCCCGCCTTGACCATCTCCGCGACCTTGGCGTCGACCTCGGACCAGGAGTAGACGCTGACCTCGACGTCGATCCCCGGGTTGGCCTGCTCGAAGGCCGTGGCCAGGTCCTTCCAGTAGGCCACCGAGGAGTTCTGCGGATTGTCCCCGTAGTCGGCCGCCACGACCCGCAGGGTCACCTCGTTGTTCCCGGTGAGTCCGCCGACGGCTCCGCAGCCCGTCAGCGTCACGCCGGTCAGACACAGCGCGGCACCGGACGCGGCCAGCCTCAGGTAACGACCCTTCACAGTTCTCGATCCACCCCTTGTTGTACGTACGATCCACGTAAGGTCTACACCACTTTGGCAGCTCGTCCACATCGGGCTCCCGACCAGGGCCCCCAATTTGTATGGCCACTCAACAATCCCCCTCAATGGACTAGACCTTTCCCCGCCGAGCACGCGAGACTGTCTCTGTGAAACCCGTGAAACACGTCATCGCCCTCGATGTGGGCGGCACCGGGATGAAGGCCGCCCTCGTCGCCGGCGACGGCACTCTGCTCCACGAAGCGCGCCGCGCCACCGGCCGCGAACGGGGCCCCGACGCCGTCGTCGAGACGATCCAGGACTTCGCCGCCGAGCTGCTCGACACCGGCCGGCAACGCTTCGGGCGGGCCGCCTCGGCCGCCGGAGTGGCCGTTCCCGGCATCGTCGACGCCGACAACGGGATCGCCGTCTACGCGGCGAACCTCGGCTGGCGGGACGTACCGATGCGCGCCCTGCTCAGCAGACGCCTCGGCGGCATCCCGGTGGCCCTCGGCCACGACGTGCGCACGGGCGGACTGGCCGAGGGCCGCATCGGCGCCGGCCGGGGTGCCGACCGCTTCCTCTTCGTCCCCCTCGGCACCGGCATCGCCGGCGCCATCGGCATCGTCGGCCGCATCGAGGCGGGCGCCCACGGCTACGCGGGCGAGATCGGGCACATCGTGGTACGCCCGGGCGGCCCCGCCTGCGGCTGCGGCCAGCACGGCTGCCTGGAGACCCTCGCCTCCGCCTCCGCCGTCAGCCGCGCCTGGGCGGCCGCCTCCGGCGACCCCGAGGCCGACGCCGCGGACTGCGCCAAGGCCGTCGAATCCGGCGACGCCCGCGCCCGGGAGGTCTGGCTGGCCGCCGTCGGCGCCCTCGCCGACGGGCTGGTCACCGCGATCACCCTGCTGGACCCGCACACGCTGATCATCGGTGGCGGCCTCGCCGAGGCGGGGGAAACCTTGTTCACACCACTACGGAAGGCCGTGGAGGAGCGCGTGACGTTCCAGCGGCTCCCCCACATCGTGCCGGCGGCCCTCGGGGACACCGCCGGATGCCTGGGCGCAGGGCTGCTCGCCTGGGACCTACTCGCCACGGAGGTACCTGCCTGATGTCCGGAAGCGCACACAGCACCGTTCTCTCCGGCGCCAGGGTGGTGCTGCCCACCGGAACCGTGGCGGGCGGCCGGGTCATCGTCGACGGCGACCGCATCGCCGGCAGCGCCCACGAGGGCTCCCGGATCGTCGACCTGTCCGGGCACTGGATCGTCCCCGGCTTCGTCGACATGCACAACCACGGGGGCGGCGGCGCCTCGTTCACCTCCGGCAGCGCCGAGGACGTCCTCAAGGGCGTGCGCACCCACCGCGAACACGGAACCACCACCCTCGTCACCTCCACCGTCACCGGCGACCTGGCCGAACTGGCCCGGCGCGCGGGGCTGCTCGCCGAGCTCACCCAGCAGGGCGAGATCGCCGGCATCCACTTCGAGGGGCCGTTCATCAACCCCTGCCGCAAGGGCGCGCACAAGGAGGACCTGCTCCGCGACCCCGACCCGGCCGAGGTCCGCAAGCTGATCGACGCCGCCCACGGCGCCGCCCGCATGTTCACCCTCGCCACCGAACTCCCGGGCGGCCTGGACTCCGTACGGCTGCTGTCCGAGCACGGGGTCATCGCCGCGATCGGGCACACGGACGCCACGTACGAGCAGACGCGCGCCGCCATCGACGCGGGAGCGACCGTCGCCACCCACCTCTTCAACGCGATGCCGCCCCTCGCGCACCGCGAACCCGGCCCGATCGCCGCGCTGCTGGAGGACGAGCGGATCACCGTCGAGCTCATCAACGACGGCACCCACCTGCACCCCGCGGCGCTGGAACTGGCCTTCCACCACGCGGGCGCGCACCGCGTCGCGCTGATCACCGACGCGATGGACGCGGCCGGCTTCGGCGACGGCACCTACCACCTGGGCCCGCTGGAGGTCGAGGTCAGGCAGGGCGTGGCCCGGCTCGTCGAGGGCGGCTCCATCGCCGGCTCGACGCTCACCCTGGACACCGCCTTCAAGCGCTCGGTGACCCTCGACCGGCTGCCGGTGGAGGCCGTGGTCCAGGCGATCTCCGCCAACCCGGCCAAGCTGATCGGCCTCTACGACGAGATCGGCTCGCTGGAGCCCGGAAAGTACGCGGACCTCGTGGTCCTGGACGCCGGGTTCGACGTCAAGGGCGTCATGCGGCGTGGCGAATGGGTCGTCAGCCCCCTCGGCTGAGGGGGTATCCGACGGCCAAGCGGCGGTACGCGCGACGGCGGTGGGCCCCGGGGCTGGGCCGACCGCCCCGTCTTTGGCATGATCCCGGCAGCAACAGACCCGGGAGTGCCCATGATCCTGACCGTGACGCTCAACACCGCACTCGACGTCACGTACCGCGTGCCGAGGCTGCTTCCGCACGCCTCCCACCGGGTCACCGCCGTCACCGAACGCCCCGGCGGCAAGGGGATCAACGTCGCCCGCGTCCTGGCCGCGCTAGGCCACGAGGTGACGGCGACCGGCTTCGCGGGCGGCCCGGTCGGCGCCGTCGTACGCGAACTGCTGGCGCGGTCCCCGGGGGTGGTGGACGCCCTGGTCCCCTGCGCGGGCACCACGCGCCGCACCGTGGCCGTGGCGGACGGAGCCTGCGGCGACACCACCCAGTTCAACGAGCCGGGCCCGCTGATCACGCCCGGGGAGTGGTCGCTGTTCCTCGCCCGGTACGAGGAGCTCGTCCGCACGGCCCGGGCCGTGGCCCTGTGCGGCAGCCTCCCGCCCGGGGTTCCGGTGGGCGCGTACGCGGTGCTCGTACGGACGGCCCGCGCGGCCGGCGTCCCGGTCCTCCTGGACACCAGCGGCGAGGCCCTGCGCCGCGGGGTCGCCGCCCGCCCCGAGATCATCAAGCCGAACGCCGCCGAACTGGCCGAACTCACCGGCTCGCGCGACCCGCACCCCGCCACCCGCGACGCCCGCCGCCGGGGCGCCCATGCGGTGGTCACCTCACTCGGCCCGGACGGCCTGCTGGCCGCCACCCCCGAGGGCACCTGGCAGGCGGCGCCGCCCCGCCCGCTGTCCGGCAACCCCACCGGAGCCGGCGACTCCGCCGTCGCGGGCCTGCTCTCCGCCCTGACGGAGGGCCTGGACTGGCCGGACCGCCTGACCCGCGCGGTCGCCCTGTCGGCGGCCACGGTCCTCGCCCCGGTGGCGGGCGAGTTCGACCCCGGCCTCTACGAGGAGTTGCGGCTCGCGGTCTCGGTCACGGGGGGACACTGAAAGTTGAACGCCCGTCAGCACGCCTTCTACTACCCAGTGATTGACGGTTCGCCACGTGACGCGAGCCCCGGCTGGACGCGCCTAAGATCAACAAGATTATTTGATCTTCGAATTCACGAGGCTGATCCATGAACCGATTTCTCCGCAACCTGCTTGCCACCACCACCGGGGTAGTGGCCATCTCCGCGCTGGCTGCGGTCCCCGCTCAGGCCCAGACCATAAACAGCGGCTCCTGCGGCGCCGGGTACTACCAGCAGGACGCCTACCCGCTCGGCAGCGAATCCGGTGAGGTCGGCGCCGGCGTCGTCTTCCTCTACTACAACAGCTCCACCGGCACAAACTGCGCGATCCTGCGCCGCGATGCCAACTTCAAGGTCACCTACGGCATGGGCGTCACTCTGAAGGACAGCGCCGGCAACACCGCCACCGACGGCCAGCGCGCATACACGCAGTACGCGGGACCGGTCTACCTAAAGGCACCGGGCAGGTGCGTCCAGGTCTACGGCCAGCTCACGGGCTACTGGATGGGGAGCAACTCCACTCACCTGGAGAAGACGTGGGACGGCGGCAGCCGCTGGGTCCACTGCGGCTAAAAGTCCGATGTGAACGCCTAGCCTGGCTCTGCCGCGCATGCGGTGGAGCCAGGCTCGTTTCGAGTGTCAGCGTTTGACGTGACCCCGCGCCATGTCGAGCTGGTCGAAGACCGCCTCGCACTGGTTGCCGGGCTCGCACGAGATCTTCATCGTGTTGGTGCCCTTCTTGAGGGTGACGTACGCGTACGTGCGGGTCCAGCCCTTGTCCCAGGCGCCCGCCTCGGCCTTGGCGAAGTTCGCCAGGTTCAAGGACTGCGTCGGGTTCTGCCCGTTGACCGTCAGGGTCGCCTTCGCGTCCTTGCCGGGCACCCCGTAGTTCACGTAGAGCGTGTACTCCCCAGCCTCTGGCATGTCCACCGTCCAGGTGAGCGCCGCACCGGTCTGGTTGAAGCCGCCGACGTACTGGCCGCCCGAGCTCTTCGAACCCGGCACCGAGTTCTCCAGCTGGGCGCCACCGCTCAGCACCATGCCCGCACCGGCCGCCTCGCCCTTGGGCAGCGGGGCCTGGGAGGGCTTGGGAGAGCCGCTCGGCGTCGGGGACGCGGGGTTCTGCGGGGCCGCCGACTGCTGGCCGCCGTTCGCCTTGTCCTTGCCCTTGTCGTCGTCCTTGGTGAAGGCCATGGCCGCGCCGATGCCGATCACGACCGCTCCGACCACCGCGACCGCCGCGATGATCAGGCTCCTGCGACTGGAGCCGCCGCCGTGGCCGCCGGGCTGCGCGCTCACCGCGGTGTGGGTGTGCGGCTGCTGCGGAACGCCGTAGCCGCCCGCCTGGAGGGCTTCCGGGGCCTGGTACTGGGGGTACGGGGGCTGCTGCGCAGGATTCTGCTGCTGCGGAACCGCTCCGCGCTGGCCGCCGTTCCGCCGGTCTCCGACGGTCCGCACCTGGTGGTGCGAGGTACGGGGGACGCCCGGCTGTGCTCCGTGGTGACCGCCCGCCGACGTCCCGGGGTAGCCGTATCCGCCGCCCGACGAGGGCGGGGTGGCTCCGGCCGCCTGGCCGTCCTCGTAGAGGTAGCCGAACGGATCGTCGTCCTCGGGCTTGTTCGCCCCACCGTGCGGGCCGTTGTTCGCGGGCGTCGTCATCGCAGGTCACTCCTTTCGACCCCCGGGAGCCTACCCCGAACACGTGCACCCACGAGCGACGGATCGCCTCAGCCGGCCCTGCGGTGCGCCTTGGAACGGGACCTCTTCTCGATGTACATCCGCTGGTCGGCGGAGCGCAGCACCTCGTCGGCCGACATCCCGCAGCTGGCCCAGCCGATGCCGAAACTGGCCCCGACACGCACCGCACGGCCGTCGACCCGGATGGGCGGGATGATCGCGTTCCGCAGCCGCACCGCGAGATCGGCGGCGTCCGCGGCACCCAGACCGTCGGCGAGGACGACGAATTCATCACCACCCAGCCGAGCGACGGTGTCACCGTCCCTGACGCCCGTCGTCAGCCTGCGGGCGACCTCGATCAGGACCGCGTCGCCCGTGTGGTGCCCGAACCGGTCGTTGATCGACTTGAAGCCGTCGAGGTCGCAGAACAGCACCGCGAGCCCCTTCGTCCCGTCGTCGACGTCGGTCGAGGGCGCCACCGTGTGGACGTGGTGGTCGTACGGTCCGTCCGCGGGGGCCGCCTGCGCGCCGGAGAACTCGAAGGGGTCGGGTCCGGTGAACCGGTCCGGACCGTCGGCTTGAAAGCCGTGCTCACCCGCACCACCCGCCTCCACCCGCACCTCGTAACCGTCGTGACCCACGTGCCCCGCGTGCGCGGTGTGCCCGTCGCGCCCCTCGAAGGCCGCGTCCAGCGCCTCGACCGCGGTGGCCCGTACGGACTGCGGTCTGCGGCACAGCCGCGCGCCGAGCCGCGACCGCAGCTCGGCGCTGTTGGGCAGGCCGGTCAGCGAGTCGTGGCTGGCCCGGTGGGCGAGCTGGAGTTCGTGCCGCTTGCGCTCCTCGATGTCCTCGACGTGCGTGAGCAGGAACCGCGGACCGTCGGCGGTGTCGGCGACCACCGAATTGCGCAGCGAGACCCATACATACGTGCCGTCGCGCCGGCCGAGGCGCAGCTCGGCGCGACCGCCCTCGGCGGAGGTGCGCAGCAGCGTGCCGATGTCCTCGGGGTGGACCAGGTCGGAGAAGGAGTAGCGGCGCAGTACGGAGGCCGGGCGCCCGAGCAGCCGGCACAGCGCGTCGTTGGTCCGCAGCAGCCGGCCGTGCTGGTCCCCGCCCATCTCGGCGATGGCCATGCCGCTGGGCGCGTACTCGAAGGCCTGGCGGAAGGACTCCTCGCTGGCGCGCAGCGCCTGCTGCTCGCGTTCCAGCCTGACGAGGGCCCGCTGCATGTTCGCCCGGAGCCTCGCATTGCTGATCGCAATCGCCGCCTGGAAGGCGTACATCTGGAGCGCTTCGCGGCCCCACGCGCCGGGCCGGCGCCCGTTGCGCGGTCTGTCCACCGAAATGACACCCAGAAGTTCCCCGCCGGACGCATACATCGGCGCATAGAGCCGGTCCTCGGGGTGCCACTCGTCCTCGAACCGCGGATCGGGGCCGTCGGTGTGCCACTGGGGGACGTCGTCCTCCATGAGGATCCAGCCCTCGGTGTGCGGGATGAACCGCAGTCCGTCCCAGTTCTCACCCATCGTCAGCCGGCGTTCCCAGGAGGTGCGGGAGCCGACGCGGCCGGTGATGAGGGCTTCCGCGGCGGGGTCGCCGGCGAAGGCGGCGACGACGAGATCACCGTCCGGGCGAACGAGGTTGACACAGGCGAGTTCGTAGCCGAGGCCCACGACGATGCCGTCCACGACGGTCTGCAGAGTGTCCGCCAGGCTCCGGGCCGTATTGAGATCGGCCACCACCCGGTGCAGCTGCCGCAGGGTCGCAAGACGGACGTACGGCTCCGACTCGGTCTCCATTGCTCGCTCTCCCCGAGACCTCGACAGCAACTCCAGGTTTGTCATCGGCGTTTCGTTGCGGTGTCCCGTCCACTGAATCACAGTGAGCTGTGCGGCAGGTACACAGGGTCAACAAATCTTGCTCTCTGTGACTCAAGTCACATGAGATGAATATGAGTGCGCGCTGGAGCTCGTGCCGACTGGGAGCGCTCCCTCACCTTCCCGAGAGCAAACGATACGCCCGGGCCTAGGCCGAGGGGCGGGGACGCGACTCGGACCAGGGCCCGATGTGCGTGGCGGGAGGGTGAGATTAGCGTTTCAGCGTGCTGAACACGACCCCTGTACCGACCCCCGTACCGACCCCCGTGCCCGCCCCGCTCCAGGGAAGCCCCCATGCTGAGGGAGTGAGCAATGACGAGTTCCGGGCCGCGATGTCCCGGCTGGCGGCCGGCGTGTGCCTGATCACGGCACACGAGACCCCCCTGACGGCGGACGGCCCGCGCGGCGAGGACGTCGGCATGACGGCGACCGCCTTCATGTCCGTGTCCCTGGACCCGCCCCTGGTGCTGGTGAGCCTGCGCGAGGGCTCCCGGATGGACGACCTGCTGGCGGAGCAGCCGCTGTGGGCGGTCTCGGTCCTCGCCGACCATCAGCTCCAGGTCGCGGGCCGCTTCGCGATGAAGGGCCGCATCAGCGACCGGCTCCTCTTCGCGGACCTGCCGTACGTACGCGGCGAGGCCTCCGGCGCGCCCCTGCTGACCGGCGCCCTGGCCACCCTGGAGTGCCGCACGGAGAACCGCGTCGAGGCGGGCGACCACACCCTGGTCATCGGCCGCGTCCTGACGGCGGCCCTCCCCTCCCCGGACTCACCCCCACTGACCTACTTCCGCGGCCGCTACCGCCACCTGGGCCAGTAGCCCACTCCAGCCCGACGCTCCACTCCAGGCCCGCCGGTCACTACCAGTCCCGCCCGGTCCGCCCCCGCTTCGTCTCGGCCCGCGCCTTCTTCTCCCGCAGCCGCCGCTCGTTGATCCCGCGCGGAATCTTCGTCGCCCGCCTCTGCTTCGGGGGCGGCGCCGTCGCCTCCGCCAGCAGCGAAGCCATCCGGACCAGCGCCATCTCCCGATTGCGGAACTGCGAGCGGTGCTCTGAGGCCCGTACGGTCACCACCCCGTCCACCAGGCGGGACGCCAGCCGCTCCAGCGCCCGCTCCTTCCAGACCTCGGGCAGCGCCTTCGTGGCCGCCAGGTCGAACATCAGCTCCACGCGCGAGTCCGAGGTGTTCACGTGCTGCCCGCCCGGCCCGGAGGAACGCGAAAAGCGCCAGGCGAGCTCGCCCTCGGGGAGCACGACCGAACCGCGGATGACATAGGGACCAGGCATGGCACCTATGATCCCGTCCCCGCCCCGCCCCCGTCACCGCATTTACCGTCATCCACATTTCACGACGGGAACCCGAGAGGCCTATCGCCGCGTTATAAGGGTCAGCGGTAGTTTGACCGCCTGTACGTGCATGTTGGATGAGGAAAGGGACATTCCCATGGCTGTCAGCCTGTCCAAGGGCGGCAACGTCTCGCTCACGAAGGAGGCCCCCGGCCTCGCTGCCGTCACGGTCGGCCTCGGCTGGGACGTCCGTACGACGACCGGCGTCGACTTCGACCTCGATGCCTCGGCGATCGCGGTCAACCCGACGGGCAAGGTCGTCTCCGACGGCCACTTCGTCTTCTTCAACAACAAGTCCACCCCGGACCAGACCATCGTCCACACCGGTGACAACCGCACCGGCGAGGGCGCGGGCGACGACGAGGCCATCAACGTCAACCTCGCCGGCCTGCCGGCCGACGTCGACAAGATCGTCTTCCCGGTCTCGATCTACGACGCCGAGGCCCGCAGCCAGAACTTCGGCCAGGTCCGCAACGCGTACATCCGCGTCGTGAACCAGGCCGGCGGCGCCGAGATCGCCCGCTACGACCTCTCCGAGGACGCGGCGACCGAGACCGCCATGGTCTTCGGCGAGCTGTACCGCAACGGCGCCGAGTGGAAGTTCCGCGCGGTCGGCCAGGGCTACGCCTCCGGCCTCACCGGCATCGCCCAGGACTTCGGCGTCAACGTCTGAGTCCACCGGCTCCTCCAGCTCCACCCGCTCCACGCGCTCCACCCGGTCCGGCACCCGCCGGACCCAGGCGCTGGTGAAGCCCCCTCCCGGCCGTCCGGGGAGGGGGCTTCGCTACCGTTCGGCAGGTGATCATCCAACCGCTCGTCCCGGTGGACGGCGCCCTGCCCGGCCCGGTCCTCACCGAGATCGCCGCCCTCTACTCGACGAACCACGCGTTCTTCGAACTCAGCGGCGACTTCCCCGACCCGGACCGCATCACGGTCGAACAGGTCGCGGCCGCCCTCGCCGACGAACTCGCCCATGACGGCTCCGAGGTCCTCCTCGCCCGTTCCGCGGGCCGCCTCGTCGGCCTGGCAGCCACCCTGGACCACACGCCCGCCCCCGCCCCGGACGACCCGGACGACCCGGCCGCCGCCGAGCCCGCCGCCAGCCCGGACCCGGCCCCGGACTCGGACCCGTGGATCGGCCTGCTGCTCATCGACGCCACCGCGCACCGTCAGGGATACGGCCGCGCCGTGGCCACGCTGGTCGAGGACCGCTTCCGCGCCGCGGGACACACGGGCGTGCAGATCGCCGTACTGGACAACAACCCCACGGCCCTCGCCTTCTGGCAGGCCCAGGGGTACGTCGCCGTGCGCCAGGCCAGGGACCGGGAGCTGGGCCGCGCCTGCACGGTGCTGCGCAAGCCGCTCGAAGCCCCGTAGAACCGGAGCCCGTTCGGGCGGCGGGTGGCGGGCGGCGGGGTACGCCTTGCGGGCGCCGGGTGGCGGGTGGCGGGCCCCGGGCGCTGGGCGCTGCGCGCCGGGCTGCCTACTTCGGCCGGGCCTTGCCGTACAGCCAGACGTCCCAGACCTTCTTCAGGTCGTGTCCCGTCTTCTCCTGCGCGTAGGCGGTGAAGTCGGCCGTACTCGCGTTCCCGTACCGGTGGTCGGCGGCCCAGCCGCGCACCAGGGCGAAGAACTTCTCGTCGCCCACCTCCTGCCGGATCCGGTGCAGGACCATCGCGCCGCGGTGGTACACCGGATTCCCGGAGATGTCCTCGGGGCCGGGCGGAGAAGCCGGCGGGAAGGCGTCCCAGTCGGAGTCGGCGGCCAGGTCGACGTCCGTGTCACCGGCCAGGAAGGCCTCGAAGCGCTTCTGCGCCGTGGGCCCGCCGTGGTCCTCCGCCCAGAGCCACTCGGCGTAGGTCGCGAAACCCTCGTTGAGCCACATGTCCTTCCAGGACTTCGGCGACACCGAGTTGCCGAACCACTGGTGGGCGAGCTCGTGCAGCAGGAGGTCCTCCTCCACCGGCGCACCGGGGAAGACGGGCTTGGTCTGCGTCTCCAGCGCGTACCCGAGGGTCTCGGCGGGCAGCACGATCGCGCCCGCCGTGCCGAAGGGGTACGCGCCGAACCGGCCGCTGCCCCACTCCACCATCTCCGGCAGCCGCGCGAGCGCACCCGTGCTCGCGGCCGCCTGCTCCGGCGTCACGGCGTTGTAGAGCGCGATCCCCGAGGCGGTCCGCCCGGTCGTCACCTTGTACGGGCCGACGACCGCCGTGGCCAGGTAGCTCGCCATCGGCTCCGGGCTGTGCCACGCGAACTCGGTCCGCCCGTCCGCGCCTTCCGTACGGGAACGCAACTCGCCGTTCGACACGGCCTCGTAGCCGTGCGGAACGGTCAGGGTGATGTCGTACGCGGCCTTGTCACTGGGGTGGTGGTTGCCGGGGAACCAGGTCATCGAACCGACCGGCTCACCGACGGCGACCGCGCCGCCCTCGGTGGTGATCCAGCCCTCCTTGGAGCCGTCCGCATCCACCAGGGCCTTCGGCCTCCCGCCGTACTCGACCTCCGTACGGAAGACCTCGCCCTTCTTCAGGTCCTCGGCCGGACGCACCGTCAGCTCGTTGCCGGTCCGGTTGTACCGGGCGCCCTCTCCCCGAACGGTCACGCCCTCGACGTTCAGGCCGCTCAGGTCGAGGTTGAAGGAACTGAGCCCCTGTTCGGCGCGGGCGGTGATGACGGCCTTACCGTGCAACTCCCCGTCGGCGGGGTCGTAGTCCAGGTCCAGCGCGTAGTGCTCCACCTGGTAGCCGCCGTTGCCGGCCTTCGGGAAGTACGGATCGCGCAGCCCCGCCGCACCCGGCCGCCCCTGCACCGTCTCCCCCGTACACGCCGTGGTGAGGGCGAGCAGGGCGGCGGCGGCAGGGACGGCGAGGCGGGAGAGTGCGCGGTGTTCCACGCGCTCGATCCTAGGCGGCCCGGCCCAACGGACTACTTGTCGAGCGCGTCGACGCCGGCCTTGGCGAACTTCTCGTCCAGCTCGCCGCTCGGCGCGCCGGCCACTCCGATGCCCGCGACGGGGGCGCCGTTCACCTGCACCGGGGTGCCGCCGCCGAGGAAGAGGGTGCCGGGGATGTCCTTCAGGTTCGGGGTCTGGGCGAGGCGGCCCGCGAGCACCGAGGTCGGCGCGTTCCAGGACACGGCGGTGAAGGCCTTGCGCTGCGCCGAGTCGTAGGACTGCGGGCCCGCGCCGTCGCCGCGCAGGGTGACGATGGTGTTGCCGTTGCGGTCGACGACCGCGACCGTCACCCGCTGGTTCTCGGCCTGGGCAGCCTTGAGCGAGGCCTGGGCGGCGCGGGTGGCGGCGTCGACGGTGAGGTGCGTCGTCGTGGTGAAGTCCTTGTCGCCCGGCCCGTCCTTCTTCGCGGAGACGGCGGCCGGAGCGGCCTCGGCGGCCGGGCTCGCGCTGGCGCTCACGGCACCGAAGGCTCCGGCGCCCAGAGCGACGGCGAGGGCGGTACCGGTGAGAACGCGGGTACGGGTGTTCATCTCTGCTCCTGAGAACGGTGACACGGTGACGGCATCGGCTTGGTTGGGTTCGGTCCGGGCCGGTCGGACCGGCTCCTTCACTGCTCCAAGCCTGTCCCCGAACCCCCCGCCGCCCCGTCCCCGTACCGGCTCGCCCCGCCCACCGCACCGGTTGACCCGGGGGTCATCCGATCGGTCGATGCGGGCCGACTGCGCCGGGGTATTGGCTGATCACGCCTTCGCAGGCGGACGCCGCGCCCGGGACCAAGCGGTTCGGCGCCCGCGCCACCGCCGGGTGATCCAGCCTCGCCGGTGATCGAGGGGCGGAGTCCGGAGCGGCGCCCCGGCTACGCCGCCGCAGCCGACAATGGACGCATGCCCCCCACCGAGGAGCACCCCGTGACCCCCGCACCGCCGCGCGACACCCGCACCCTGGCCACGGTCGCCCACACCGCGTTCTTCCTCCTCCTCGGCGCCTCCCTGATCCGCTTCCTCATGCGCCACCCCGGCGAACCCCGTACCCCGTGGATCATCGCCCTCAGCGTCACCCTGGCCCTGCTCTACGTACTCGGCCCCGCCCTCGGCGCAGCCCCCACCCGGCGGCGCCTCCTGTGGCTCGGCCTGGTCGTCACCACCTGGGTGGTCCTGGTCGTCCTCGCGCCGAGCTTCGCCTGGTGCGCCGTACCGCTCTTCTTCACCGCCCTGCGCACCCTCCCGCCACGCGCGGCGATCGTCCTGGTGGCCCTCCTCACCGGCCTCGTGGTGGTCGCCCAGCTCAAGCTGGCCAAGTCCTTCGACCCCAATCTGCTCTTGGCCCCGCCCGCCGTCGCCGCCCTCGCCACCGCCGTCTTCGTCCACATGGAGCGCCAGGCCCAGGCCCAGCGGACCCTGATCGACGACCTGATCCGCACGCGCCGGGAGCTGGCCGCCACCGAGCGCCGCGAAGGCACCCTCGCCGAGCGGCAGCGGCTGTCCATGGAGATCCACGACACCCTCGCCCAGAACCTGTCCAGCCAGCAGATGCTGCTCCAGGCCGCGGACCGCACCTGGGACACCGACCCGGCCACCGCCCGCGCGCACGTCCGTACCGCCACCGGCATCGCCGCCCACGGCCTCGCCGAGGCCCGCCGGCTCGTACACGACCTCGCCCCGCCCGAACTCGCGGACGGCGCCGGCCTCGCCGACGCCCTGCGCTCCCTGGACGCCGGCCCGCACATCGAGGTCCGATTCCACCTCGAAGGCACCCCGGCCCCGCTCCCGGACCGTGTCCAGTCCGCGCTGCTGCGCATAGCCCAGGGCGCACTGGCGAACGTCCGCGAACACTCCGGCGCCCGTACGGCCGCACTCACCCTGAGCTTCCTCGGAGACCAGGTCGTGCTGGACATCGCCGACGACGGCCACGGATTCGCCGAGCCCCGCACCGACGTAGCCGAACGCGGACACGGCCTGCCGGCGATGCGGGCCCGCGTCCGCCAGCTCGGCGGCACCCTGACGATCGAATCCACGCCGGGCGAGGGCACCGTCCTCTCCGCGGCCATCCCCCTGGAGCCGGCCCCATGACGACGATCCTGCTCTGCGACGACCACGTGGTGGTCCGCGCCGGACTCCTGGCCCTCCTCGGCAGCGAACCGGACATCGAGGTCCTCGGCGAGGCGGGCAGCGGCGAGGAGGCCGTCGCCCTGGCCGCCAAGCTCCGCCCCGACGTGGTCCTCATGGACCTCCAGCTCGGCGAGGGCATCGACGGCGTCGAGGCCACCCGCCGCATCACCGCGCTGCCGCAGCCCCCGCACGTCCTGGTCCTCACCACCTACGACACCGACGCGGACATCACCCGGGCGATCGGCGCGGGCGCCACCGGCTACCTCCTCAAGGCCGAACGCCCCGAGGAGCTCTTCACCGCCATCCACTCCGCCGCCCAGGGCCGCACCACTCTCTCCGCGCCGGTCGCCAGCCGGGTGATGGCCCACATGCGCGGCACCCGCCCCTCCCTGACCGACCGCGAACTGGACATCCTCGGCCAGCTGGCACGCGGCCTCGGCAACCGCGACATCGCCCGCGCCCTGTTCATCAGCGAAGCCACGGTCAAGACCCACCTGGGCCGCATCTACGACAAACTCGGCGTCGACACCCGCGCGGGCGCGGTCTCGGTGGCGAAGGAACAGCGCCTCCTCCCCTCCTGACGCCGCCGCCCCGGACTCCGTCCGCGGTGGGGACGCCGCGGGACCCGTGACACCATCGGGTACGTGCTCGACATCGGCTACTCCCTCTCCCGTCGCTTCCCCGACCCCCCGCAGACCGACTACCGCTCGGCGGACGTCCGCTCCCTGCGGCACGACCTGTTCTGCGGGGACGTCTACCTCGCCGACACCAACGCGGACCGGGAAGTGTCCACAGCCTGGGGATGGGTACCCGTACTGGACTTCGCCTGGGCCCTGTGCGACATCGTCGAGCAGCTCGACCAGGACCCCCGCGGCAACCGCTCCGCCCACTCCCAGTACGCCGAACTGGACTTCACCGAGTCCACGGACCGGATGCTCTTCGAGCGCCGCTTCGGCTGGGTCGACGTCGAGGCCGACTGGATGCCGGCGGAAGAGGCCCCGCTGACCTTCAGCCACCGCCTGCTGCGCCGCGAGGCCCGCGACTTCCTGCACGACCTCATCGCGGACCTCATCGACATGCACGACGGCCTCGCCGACAACCCGGTCATCTGGACCCTCCAGTCCCGCTTCCCCCGCGTCCCCGCCTGACCTCCACCTCCACCGCACATCCAGCCCGGGCAAGGCAATCCCAGCGAGGCCGCGCAATCCCAGCCCCGCCGGCGTTCGAGGCGCGGGGCCCGGGGCGGAGCCCCGGCAACGGCGCCGCGCCCGGGCAACGGCGCCGCGCCCACCCCACCCCGCTACGAAACCACCCGCACCCCCAGCTGCGCAGCCATCGCCGGGGCCAGCTCGAACAGCTGCCCAGAACTGATCACCGCCCCGGCCAACGCATCCACCCCCCGCGCAATCCCCAACTCCACCGCGCCCCGCAGATCCACATCCGCCATCCGCACGCCGCTGAAGTCCACCCCCCTCAGCACGCAGTCCCGGAACTCCACCCGCTCCAGCACCGCACCCCCGAAGTCCGGCTCCACCAGCACGCACCCCTCGAAGACGACGTCCTTGAGCCGCGCCGTCCGCAGGTTCAGGTAGTCGACCTTGCCCCCGCGGACCACCACCCGCTCCATCGCCGCCCCGTGCAGCTGCACCCCGCCCAGCCGCGCGTCCACCAGCTCCACGTCCCGCAGCAACGCCCCCGACAGGTCGGTCCCCACGCCCCGGACCCCCTCCAGCACCGAGTCCATGAACCGCGCCTTCGCCAGCCCCGCCTCGTCGAGCACGCAGCGCCGCACCGCGCAGTCCATGAACCGGGACCCGACCCCCTCCTGCCCCGCCAGGTCCAGATCCGCGAACTCCAGCCCGTCGTAATCCCCGTCCGGCTCCAGCCCGCCCCCCTCCCAGACCACCAGGTCCGGCAGCCGCAGCTCCGGCCTCCGCGCCGCCTTCACCGTCTGCTGCTGCCCTTTTCGCACCATGCCCCCATCGTGGCCGACGCCACTGACAGCGGCCGCTCTTGACCTCAACCGAACTGGAGGTCGCAACCTGACCCCATGGCCACCGACACCACGAACACCGACGTCACGAACACCGGAACCCCGAACACCGGCGGCAGGAACACCGGCATGAACGCCATCCGCCTCCACACCTTCGGCCCCGCCGAGAACCTCTCCTACGAGCGCACCGCGGCCCCCACCCCGGCCCCCGGCCAGGTCCGCATCGCCGTGGCCGCCGCCGGCGTCCACCTCCTGGACACCGCCCTGCGCCAGGGCGTCCAGGGCCCCGCCCCCGCCCTCCCGGACCTCCCCACCATCCCCGGCCGCGAGGTCGCCGGCACCGTCGACGCCCTCGGCCCCGGCACCGACCCCGCCTGGCTCGGCCGCAGCGTCGTCGTCCACCTCGGTTTCTCTCCCGGCGGCTACGCCGAGTACGCCGTCGCCGACGCCGACAGCCTGCACCCCGTACCGCCCGGCCTCGACCCCGCCGAGGCCGTCGCCATGATCGGCACCGGCCGCACCACCCTCGGGATCCTCCAGTTCGCCGACCTCGGCCCGGACTCCGTCGCTCTGGTCCCCGCCGCCGCGGGCGGCATCGGCACCCTGCTCGTCCAGTACGCCGTGAACGCCGGCGCCACCGTCGTCGCCCTCGCCGGCGGCGCCGCCAAGACCGCCCGCGCCGCCGCCAACGGCGCCCACCTCGCCCTCGACTACACCGACCCCGCCTGGCCCGACGCCGTACGCGCCCAGTACCCCGGCGGCGCCACCGTCCTCTTCGACTCCGTCGGCGGCGACACCGCCCGCACCGCCCTCGGCCTGCTCGCCCCGGGCGCCCGGCACCTCGTCTTCGGCTGGTCCGGCGGTCCCCTCGACCTCACCGAACCCGAACGCGCCGACCTGGCCGCCCGCCGCATCACGACCCGTGGCGTCCTCGGCCCCGCCATGCTCCAGCAGGTCGGCGCCCCCGACCCGCTGCGCGTCCTGGAGACCCGCGCCCTCGCCGAAGCCGCCGCCGGCCGCATGCGCCCGGCCCTGACCCGCTACCCGCTCGCCGAAGCGGCCGCGGCCCATCACGCCCTGGAAACCCGCGCCACCACCGGCAAGGTCGTCCTGGAACCCTGACCGCCCGGCCCCGCCGCGCCCCCGTCCCCTGCCCCGCCGCTGCCGCGCCCCCTGCCCCCTGCCCCCTGCCCCGCCCTACGAAGCCCCCAGCTCCGCCAGCGCCCCGTCCGTCAGCCGGTACACCGACCACTCCTCCTGCGGCCGCGCACCCATGGCCTCGTAGAAGTCGATCGACGGCGTGTTCCACCTCAGGACCGACCACTCCAGCCTCTCGTAGCCCCGCTCCACGCACGTCCGCGCCAACTCCCGCAGCAGCGCCTTGCCGTAGCCGCCCCCGCGCACGCCCGGCCGTACGTACAGGTCCTCCAGATAGATCCCGTGCTCCCCGCGCCACGTCGAGAAGGAGAGGAACCACACCGAGAAGCCGACCACCTCCCCGTCGTCCGTCTCCGCGATGTGCGCGAACACCGCCGGCCGTTCCCCGAACAGCGCCTCCCGCAACTGCGCTTCGGTTGCCCGCGCCTCGTGCGGCACCTTCTCGTACTCCGCGAGCTCGCGGACCATCGCGTGAATGACAGGGGCATCGGCGACTTCAGCACTACGGATCATGGCCGCAGCCTAGGTCGTGCCGTCCCGTACATCACCGCCCCGACAGCAGATGCGCGATCGTCAACTGCTCCTCGTCCAGCCGCCCTTCGCCGTCCTCCACGTCCCACAGGCAGTTCTGCAGCACCCTCCCCAGCGTCCAGGCCCGCGCCCGCTCCCGGTCCACCCCGACCGCCTCCGCCAGCAGGTCGAAGCGCCACCGCACCTCCTCCGCCCGGAAGTTGTCGATGATCGCCGGCAGCAACTCGAAACCCGGATCGCCCGCGAGCGGCTTCGGATCGATCGCCAGCCACGGCTCCCGGTCCCCCGCCAGCACGTTGCCGTAGTGCAGGTCCCAGTGCAGCAGCCGGTCCCCCGGCTCCCCCGCGACCTCCGCCACCGCCGCCGCACAGTTCCGCAGCATCCGCCGGTCCCGCTCGTCCACCAGCTGCGCCGACGCCCGCGGCACCTCCTCCAGCATCCCGGCGGCCATCTCCCCCAGCCCCCGCAGCCCGGCCGGCGCCGCGACCGCCGTCAGCCGCGCCAACAGCTCCCCCACCACCGTCACCGCCTGCCGCGACTCCCGCCGCGCGAGCACCGACAGGTCCCGCTCCCCGTCCAGCCGCTCCAGCAGCAGCGTGCCCGTCCGCTCGTCGTGCTCCAGCAGCCGTACGCAGCCCTCCCCGCCCCACGCGCGCAGCGCGACCGGCTCCCCCGCGGACTCCTCGTCCAACGACCCCAGCTTCAGCACGGCCGCACTCCCGTCGGCCCGTTCCACCGGCAGCACCAGCGCCGTCACCCCGTGCATCACCGTCCCGGCACGGCGCAGCTCCCACCGCTCCAGGAAACGCGCGGCCCGCGCGGGCAGCTCCGCGATGAACGTCCGCCCCGCATCGCCGTTGAACCCGATCTGCGCCCGGACGAGCTCGTCCGGAATCTCCCCGATGTCCACCATGAGCAGAACGGTAGCGCCGTCCGGCACGTCCCCGAGGCGTACCCTCGGAGCCACCCGTAACAGCACAAATCACCCCCACCCTACGGCCCTGCCCACTCCTCCCACATCGGCCATCCGGCCACCCGTCCCGCCCCAAGGCGCGACATCCCGTCCCTGGACACCTCCGCGAAACGAGGTGTAGCAACTCCCCCATGACGATCAACGGCGGCATTTCCTTCTGGTACGCGACCGACCACAGCCCCGCGCCCACCCCACCCCGCGCACCCCTCACCGCCGCCGCCACGGCCGACGTCGTCATCGTCGGCGGCGGCTACACCGGCCTGTGGACCGCCTACTACCTGAAGCGGGCCGCCCCCGACCTGCGCATCACCGTCCTCGAACAGAAGTTCTGTGGCTACGGCGCCTCAGGCCGCAACGGCGGCTGGCTCTACAACGGCGTCGCCGGCCGCGACCGCTACGCCGCTCTCCACGGCCGGCAGGCCGCCCTCCGCCTCCAGCAGGCCATGAACGAGACGGTCACCGAGGTCATCGACGTCACCGCCGAGGAAGGCATCGACGCCGACATCCACCGCGGCGGCGTCCTCGAAGTCGCCCGCACCCCCGCCCAGCTCAGCCGCCTCAAGACCTTCCACACCGCCGAAGTCGCGTTCGGCGAGACCGACCGCGAGCTGTACGACGCCTCCGCCACCCGCGCCCGCATCCACATCGCCGACGCCGTCGGCTCCAGCTGGAGCCCGCACGGCGCCCGCATCCACCCCCTCAAGCTCGTCAAGGGCCTGGCCGAGGCCTGCGAACGCCTGGGCGTGGTGATCCACGAATCCACCCCGGTCACGGAGATCTCCGCCGGAAAAGCGGTCACCCCTTACGGGACCGTCCGCGCCCCCCACGTGCTGCGCTGCACCGAGGGCTTCACCGCCGCCCTCAAGGGCCAGAAGCGCTCATGGCTCCCGATGAACTCCTCCATGATCGTGACGGCCCCGCTCCCCGCCGAGACCTGGGCGCGGCTGGGCTGGTCGGGCCGGGAGGTCCTGGGCGACATGGCCCATGCGTACATGTACGCCCAGCGCACCGCCGACGACCGCATCGCGATCGGCGGCCGCGGTGTCCCGTACCGCTTCGGCTCCCGCACCGACAACGACGGCCGCACCCAGCCGGCCACGATCGAGGCCCTGACGGACCTCCTCACCTCGTTCTTCCCGATCCTCACCGGAACGGAGATCACGCACGCCTGGTCGGGCGTCCTGGGCGTCCCCCGCGACTGGTGCGCCACCGTCACCCTGGACCGCACCACGGGCCTGGGCTGGGCGGGCGGCTACGTCGGCTCGGGCGTCGCCACCGCCAACCTCGCCGCCCGCACCCTGCGCGACCTGGTCCTCGGCGAAGCCACCGAGCTGACCGCCCTGCCGTGGGTCGACCACCGCGTCCGCCGCTGGGAACCGGAACCCTTCCGCTGGCTCGGCGTCCAGGCCCTCTACGCCGCCTACCGCGAGGCCGACCGCCACGAAACGGCCACCCACCGCCCGACGACCACCCCGCTCGCCCGCCTGGCGGACCGCATCTCGGGCCGCCACTGACCCCGCCGCACCAGACGCCGGAAGGCCCCGGGCGATCGCCCGGGGCCTTCCGTTTCTGTACGCATTCCCCCGGCCAGCAGTCTCTGACCTGAGTTGGAGCCGCCTATCGGAATCGAACCGATGACCTGATCATTACAAGTGAACTGCTCTACCAACTGAGCTAAGGCGGCACAAAACCACGCGCTGATCCACCACGCGTGGAGCCGCCATCACTCTACACAGCAGCCGATTCCCCTAGCCATCACGTTGGAGCAAGCACCCGTAACCACCCACTCGCACGATCAAGGTGCCCCCGGGTACCCGATCCCCGCCGCCGCCTTCGCCGCCGCGATGAGGTCCACCTGCGGGTTCAGTGCCTTGACCACCGCCTCCGTGAGGGGTCGGAGGGCGAAGACGTGGCGGACCGCGTCGAGGTCGACGTCCCGCTCGTAGTAGCCCTCGGCGAAGTACGCGTACGCCTCCGGGGTGCCGGCCGCCAGCACGTGGAAGAGATGGCCCGTGCCGTCGTCCGTGTCCGCGGGGATCTCCACCGGCCCCGCCCGCCAGGCGGTGTCGGACGTCTCCCGCCAGAAGACCACCGTGGCCACCTGCACGTCCTCGTCGCAGAAGGCCGGCTCCGCGAGCAGCGGCCGGAAGACCTCCGGCAGGTCCTCCACGAGCCCGGGCCACAGGGCCATGTCCTCGTTCGTGTAAGGGCTCATCCAGGACTCGTGGTCGAAGCCGCGGCCGAGGACCCTGTCGGACGTGAAGAGGATCGCGTACTCGTCCCCCGCACCGTTGTCCATCAGCGCGGCCTCGACCCCCGGACCCCACGCGGCGTCGTAACCGAAGTAGCTCCCGCCCCGTCCGCCCATCAGCACGTCCATGGCTGCCAGCGCCCGGCAGCGGTCCCGCAGGACCGAGACGTCGGGGAGAACGCGAATCAGTTCGTGGACGTCGCGGGGGCGCCGTATGCCGTTCATGCACGCCATCCAAGCACCCGGGTCCGACAGATCGCACAGAGTCCGAAGTCACGCCGGTGCGGGTGCTGACAGGAGGCGGATCGGCGGGTAGCGTCGGGCGGAGTCCATTTGGTGGACTAGACCCATTCTTCCTTCCACTCGGATCGTCCGGCACGTTCCTGCCGGTAGAAGGGATTCATCACCATGGCTTCTGTCACTTTCGACAAGGCGACCCGGCTGTACCCCGGCGGCGACAAGCCCGCCGTCGACCAGCTTGAGCTGGAGATCGAGGACGGCGAATTCCTCGTCCTCGTCGGCCCGTCCGGCTGCGGCAAGTCCACCTCGCTGCGCATGCTCGCCGGCCTGGAGGACGTCAACGGCGGCGCCATCCGCATCGGTGACCGCGACGTCACGCACCTGCCGCCCAAGGACCGGGACATCGCGATGGTGTTCCAGAACTACGCGCTCTACCCGCACATGTCCGTCGCGGACAACATGGGCTTCGCGCTCAAGATCGCCGGCGAGGACAAGGCCACCATCCGCAAGAAGGTGGAGGACGCGGCGAAGATGCTCGACCTCACCCAGTACCTCGACCGGAAGCCGAAGGCGCTCTCCGGCGGTCAGCGCCAGCGCGTCGCCATGGGCCGCGCCATCGTGCGCAAGCCGCAGGTGTTCCTCATGGACGAGCCGCTGTCGAACCTGGACGCCAAGCTCCGCGTCTCCACCCGTACGCAGATCGCGGCGCTCCAGCGCGACCTCGGCATCACCACCGTCTACGTCACCCACGACCAGGTCGAGGCCATGACGATGGGCGACCGCGTGGCCGTGCTGAAGGACGGACTGCTGCAGCAGGTCGACTCCCCGCGCAACATGTACGACCGTCCCGCGAACCTCTTCGTCGCCGGCTTCATCGGCTCCCCGGCCATGAACCTGGTCGAGGTCCCGATCACCGACGGCGGGGTGAAGTTCGGCGACAGCGTCGTCCCCGTGTCGCGCGAGGCGCTGTCGGCCGCGGCCGACGCGGGCGACCGCACCGTCACGGTCGGCGTCCGCCCGGAGCACTTCGACATCGCCGAGAGCGGTGGCCTGACCATCGTCGTGAACGTCGTCGAGGAACTCGGCGCCGACGGCTACGTCTACGGCTCCACCTCGCCCTCCGAGGGTTCGCAGGACCTCGTGGTGCGCGTGGGCGGCCGTCAGGTGCCGGACAAGGGCTCCAGCCTGCACGTGGTGCCGCGGGCGGGCGAGATCCACGTGTTCTCGACCTCCTCCGGCGAGCGGCTGTCCGACTAGCGACGTCCGCAGGACTCGCAGGTTTGAAGGGGCGTCCCGCCAAGGGGCGCCCCTTCGCCGTCCGTTGGCCCCGCCCGCAACCGGTCGGCCACCGATTCGCCCCCCAATCGCCCCCTCATCGCGCCCGAATCGCCCTCTCCGGTGTGCCGTGCCGCCCCTGCGGGAACCCCGGCAGACCGGGCCATTCAGCCCCGCGCGTCAACCCGTAATTCGAAAAGCCACGTCGAACCATCCCTCGACAGGGTGACTAAATGTCGCCAATTCTTCACCGAGCGCTACTCTCGCCCTCGTGACCCACACTGCCCGCCGTATCGGCCGTTCCCTCGCCCTGGTCCTGCCCGTCGTCCTGGTCCTGTCCGGGACCCTCGCGGTCACCATGGTCCCCTGGGCGGACACGTCGTCCTCCCAGATCCTGACCGCGTCCGCCGAGGGCGTCTCCGTCCCCGCGAAGCCTGCCGCCGCCGCGCACGAGGTGCTGCGCGACCAGCTCGTCGGCAAGATCCAGCAGGGTCAGGAGCCGGGTGACGTCCTCACTCAGCTTCAGCAGGAGGTGAACAAGCGGCCGTCGCTGGCCGGGCACTGCGTGGGGATCGCCCGTGCGCTGGGCCGGGCCGCGGTCGACGCCTACGGCCCGACGAAGGCCCAGTCCTTCGCCCGTCCCGTGTGCGACACCGCGTACGCGTCCGGCGTCGCCTCCATGGGCTGAGGCGCGCCGCGTCCCTACGCTGGCCGCCATGACCGACGACCACCGATCCGCACGTTCCACCTCTCCGGCCCCTTCCGTCCCTTCCGCAGCCGCGTTCCCCGCCGCCCCCACCCAGGCCGTCATCCTGGCGGGCGGCCAGGGTTCGCGGCTGCGTCCGTACACGGACGACCGTCCGAAGCCGATGGTCGAGATCCCGGGGACGGGGCTGCCGATCATCGGGCACCAGCTGGCCTGGCTGGCCGAGGAGGGGGTCACGGACGCCGTGGTCTCCTGCGGCCATCTCGCCGAGGTGCTCCAGGAGTGGCTGGCCGGGGCCCGGTTGCCGCTGCGCGTGACCACGGTGGTCGAGGAGCAGCCGCTGGGGCGGGGCGGCGGCCTCAAGTACGCCGCGCGGCACCTCCCGCACCCCGACCGGGCCTGGTATGCGACGAACGGTGACGTCTGGACGCGTTTCTCACTGCGCGAGATGGCCGCCTTCCATGCGGAGCGCGGTGCGGTCGCTACGCTCGCGCTGGCCCGGCCGCGGATCCCGTGGGGGGTCGTGGAGACCAACGAGTTCGGCCACGTACTGGACTTCATCGAGGCACCGCAGTCGCCGTATCCGGTCAATGCCGGGGTGTACGTCTTCGGGCCCGAATTCGCCGCGCTGCTCCCGGACTTCGGGGACCACGAGCGCAGCACCTTCCCGCGGCTGGCGCGCGAGCGGCGGCTGGCGGGCTACCCGCTGCCGCAGGGGGCCTACTGGCGGGCGATCGACACGGCGAAGGACCTCACCGAGGCAGCACGGGAGTTGGCGGCGCAGAGGGGCTCCTAGGCCCCTTCCCGGGACTACGTCACCCACCACAGACCCGCCCTGACGCTCCGAGGGCGGCGCCCCGGCCCCACGCCACCGCCGCAGGCACCGGCGCCGGCGCCGGTTGCCGGCAAGGCAGGCAGGCACACTCCCCACCCGCCCACACCCCTACGGTGCTTCGCGCGCCCCCGGCACACGCGGTGGGGCCCGGCGCGCTGGTGCGCCCGGGGCCCCGGTGTACTCGGTCCTGCCGGTGGGCGTCAGCCGATGAGTCCGCCGATCAGGCCGGGCTGCTTCGTCGGGGTCCCGCCGCTGGTGCTGCCCGAGGTGGACGGCGCCTTCGGGGAGGTGGACTGCCGCGGGGTGCTGCGCGGGGTCTGCTGCTTGCCGATGGTGCCCCGCGTCGCGGTGGGCGACTCGGAGCCGCTGCGCGCGGACTCGCGGGTGGGGGCACCCGATGCGCCCTTCCCTGTCTTCGCGGCGGGCTCGGAGGCGGTGGCCGTGGGCGACGGCGCCTTGCTCGGCTGCTGCTGCTGCGTGGGCTGCTGCCTGGCCGGGGTCTGCGGCAGCGGGCGGCCCGGCAGGTAGTTGCTGGGGGCTTCGCCCGGCCCGGGAACGGTGACGACGGTGGTGGAGCGGACCGCGCCGCCGAGGAGGGAGCCGACGAGCAGGGTGAGTCCGCAGATGACACTGGCCATGATGGCTCCGCGGCGCAGGACGCGCCGGCGCAGCCGCCACATCTCCGAGCGCGGCCCGAGGGTGCGCCAGGCTTCGCCGGCGAGGCGTCCGTCGAGGGAGTAGACGGGGGCGCCGGCGATGATCAGCGGGCTCCAGGCGGCGAGGTAGATGATGTCGGGCGCGTCGTAGGCGGGGACGGTCTTCCAGCTCACCGTCATCAGCAGTGCGGCCGACAGCAGCGCCCCGAAGCAGGCGGCGAACCGCTGCCACAGGCCGAAGACCGTCAGCACGCCCACGATGACCTGGAGGAAGGCCACGCTGAGGCCCGCGCCGACCGGGTGCGCGAGGGCGAAGTCGCGCAGCGGCTCGGCGAGCGCCCAGGGGTTGAGGGTGTGCAGCCAGGTGACCATGGAGCCGCGTTCGCCCCCGTCGAAGTAGACGGGGTCGCACAGCTTGCCCATGCCGGCGTAGATGGAGATGAAGCCGAGGAAGACGCGCAGCGGAAGCAGCACGACGCCGAGGTTCATCCGGCGGCCGGGATAGTAGGAGGCCTGTCCGCGGGTGTCGGTGCCGGCCCGTCGGGAGTCCTGGCCGGGTCCGCCGCCGTGCGGCTGCTCGTACGGGAGGTCCCGTACGGCGGCCAGCGGGCGGGTCTCGGACGGGTCCCCGTAGGTGCGCTGACCGATGACGGTCGGCGTGGCGAGGGTCCCCTCGGCGAGGTCGTGGGCCAGGTCGATGCGCGGGATGACCTGGGTGGCGCCGCCGTCGTACTCGTCGTGGCCGCGCCCGGACTCGCGTACGGCCTGGAGCAGTCCGCCCATGGCCGCGGCGTCGCCGGCGTCGGACTTTCCGCTCCAGACCACGGGGGCGCGGCGGCGGGTGGCCCCGGCGGCCGCCACCACGGCGCCACCCAGGACGGGTGCGCGGCCGGGGGCCTTCGCGGGCTTGGAACGCGCGCTCGGGCTCGGTGCGAGCCGCACGCGGAAGCTGGCGTGGTTGACGATGACCTGTGCGGGGTCGCACGGCACCTTGACCATGCTCAGCGCGGGCTGGTCATCGAACCCTGACGTTCTGGTGTCCACACTCATCTAACCGAGTGATCAGTGTTTAGGACACTGCCTTGACGCCAGCGATGTGTCCGAGACCCGTCAAGATCAAGCCACCCCGCCCGAAACGGGCGGGGTGACACGCTCACGGGTCACTTTCCGTGAGCCAAGTGGATCAAGGGCCGAGGGATCAGACCCGGCCGCGGTCGGCGCGGCGGCGAGCCGCCTCGTACAGCACGACGCCCGCGGCGACACCGGCGTTGAGGGACTCCGCGCCGCCCGGCATGGGGATGCGCACGAGGTAGTCGCAGTTCTCGCCGACGAGCCGGCCGAGGCCCTTGCCCTCGGAGCCGACGACGATGACGACCGGGCCGCCGAGCACCTCCAGGTCGTTGACCGTGTGCTCGCCCTCGGCGGCGAGACCGACGATGGTGATGCCAGCCTTCTTGTAGTCCTGGAGGGCGCGGGTCAGGTTGGTGACGCGGGAGACCGGGGTGCGGGCGGCGGTGCCGGCCGAGGTCTTCCAGGCACCGGCGGTCATGCCGGCGGCGCGGCGCTCGGGGATGACGACGCCGTGGCCGCCGAAGGCGGAGACGGAGCGCACGATCGCGCCGAGGTTGCGCGGGTCGGTGACGCCGTCGAGGGCGACGATCAGCGGGTCGTCGCCGTCGTCGTACGCGGCCGCGGTGAGGTCCTCGGGGTGCGCGTACTCGTACGGCGGGACCTGGAGGACCATGCCCTGGTGGTTGAGCCCGTTGGTCATGCGGTCGAGCTCGGGGCGCGGGGCTTCCATCAGGTTGATGTTGCCGCGCTCGGCCGCGAGCTGGAGGGCCTCGCGTACGCGCTCGTCGTTGTCGATGAACTGCTGGACGTAGAGCGTGGTGGCCGGGACCCCGTCACGCAGCGCCTCGAAGACCGGGTTGCGGCCGACGACCATCTCGCTGGTGCCCTTGGGACCGCCGCGGCGCGGGGCCGGGCGGCGCTTGGCGGCCTGCCGGGCCATCGCGTTGCTGATGCGGTTCGCCTTGTGCTTCTTGCGGTCCTCGGCCTTGGGCGTGGGGCCCTTGCCCTCCAGGCCCTTGCGCCGCTGGCCACCGCTGCCGACCGTCGCGCCCTTCTTGTTGGACGTGCGGCGGTTCCTGCGCTGGCTGTTCCCGGCCATGACTTCTACCTGTTTTCGTTGATGCTGCGATATGTACGTATGAAGAGTGTGCCGCCCGGGACGCCGGGCAGCACACCAAGCTCAGCTGCCTGGGCTCAGCGGGGGCCGAGCGTCCAGCGCGGGCCCGTCGGGCTGTCCTCGATGACCAGGCCGGACTGCTGGAGCTGGTCGCGGATGGCGTCGGCGGTCGCCCAGTCCTTGCGGGCCCGGGCGGACTCGCGCTGTTCGAGGACGAGGCGCACGAGGGTGTCGACGGCGCCGTGGAGGTCTTCGCCCCGGTCCGCCTCGCCGGCCCAGTGCGGGTCGAGCGGGTCCAGGCCGAGGACGCCCAGCATGGCCCGCACCTCGGACAGGCGCGCGATGGCCTCGTCCTTGTCGTCGGCGGCGAGCGCGCTGTTGCCCTGGCGGACGGTGGTGTGGACGATGGCGAGCGCCTGCGGGACGCCCAGGTCGTCGTCCATGACCTCGGCGAAGGCGGGCGGCACCTCGGCCGCGGCCTCGACGGGGCCGCCTGCCTTCTCGATGACGCGCTGGTAGAAGCCCTCGATCCGGGCGAAGGCCGACTCGGCCTCGCGCAGGGCCTCCTCGCTGTACTCGATCATCGACCGGTAGTGCGGGGTGCCGAGGTAGTAGCGCAGGACGATCGGGCGCCACTGCTTGACCATCTCGGAGACGAGCACCGAGTTGCCCAGCGACTTGGACATCTTCTCGCCGGACATGGTGACCCAGGCGTTGTGGACCCAGTAGTTGGCGAACGCGTCGCCGAAGGCCTTGGCCTGGGCGATCTCGTTCTCGTGGTGCGGGAAGATCAGGTCGAGCCCGCCGCCGTGGATGTCGAAGGCCTCACCGAGGTACTTGTGCGCCATGGCGGAGCATTCGAGGTGCCAGCCGGGGCGCCCCCGGCCCCAGGGGGTCTCCCAGGAGGGCTCGCCGGGCTTGACGGACTTCCACATGGCGAAGTCGCGGGCGTCGCGCTTGCCCGTCTCGCCGGTGCTCTCCGGCTGGCGGATGTTGTCGAGCTCCTGGCGGGACAGCGCGAGGTAGCCGGGGTACGACTTCACGTCGAAGTAGACGTTGCCCTCGGACACGTAGGCGTGGCCGCGCTCGATGAGCCCGCGCATCATCTCGACCATCTCGGTGACGTGGCCGGTGGCGCGGGGCTCGTAGGTGGGCGGGAGGCAGCCGAGGGCGCTGTAACCGTCGTTGAAGGCGCGCTCGTTCTCGTACCCGATGGACCACCACGGGCGGCGCTGCTCGGCGGACTTCGCGATGATCTTGTCGTCGATGTCCGTGACGTTGCGGATGAAGGTGACTACGTAACCGCGGTACTCGAACCAGCGGCGCATCATGTCGAAGTTGAGGCCCGACCGGATGTGCCCGATGTGCGGGGCGGCCTGCACCGTGGCGCCGCACAGGTAGATCGAGACACAGCCCGCGGTGAGCGGGGTGAAGTCGCGGATCTGCCGGGCGCTGGTGTCGTACAGGCGAATAGTCACGGCATCCAGGGTAGTGCGCCTGTAGCAGTGCCCCGCGACCCTTTGGGCACGCGGGGCGCCTTTGTTGTCGAAGATGTGCCGTCGCTACGGGTATTCAGGCCCGGTTCGTCCGGTACACGAGGGCTGTGGCGATCGCGGCGAGTCCCTCGGCCCGGCCGGTGAGGCCCAGGCCGTCGGTGGTGGTGCCGGACACGGAGACGGGGGCGCCCGCCGCGGTCGCGAGCGCCTTCTGCGCCTCTTCGCGCCGCTTGCCGATCTTCGGGCGTACGCCGATCACCTGGATCGCGATGTTGCCGATCTCGAAGCCCTCGGCGCGGACGATGCGGGCGGCCTCCGCCAGGAGGGTGACGCCTGCGGCGCCGGACCACTCGGGGCGGGAGGTGCCGAAGTGCGCGCCGAGGTCGCCGACGCCGGCGGCGGAGAAGAGGGCGTCGCAGGCGGCGTGGGCGGCGACGTCGCCGTCGGAGTGCCCTGCGAGGCCGTCCTCGCCCTCCCACAGCAGGCCGGCGCACCACAGCTCGCGGCCGGTCTCGAAGGCGTGCACGTCGGTGCCGATGCCGACGAGCGGGATCAGCGGGGCCTGATGACCTTGCGGACTCTGCGGACCCTGCTGACTCTGCGGACTAGAACCCATCGGTGGCCCTCCTGCGGGCGAGTACGGCCTCTGCGAGGACCAGGTCGAGCGGGCGGGTGACCTTGAAGGCCTCTTCGTGGCCCGGGATCACCAGGACGGGGACGCCGAGCCGTTCCACCATTCCGGCGTCGTCGGTGGCGCCCTCGCCGTCCACGGCGATCGCGGCGTGCGCGCGCAGGAGGGTGGCGAGGTCGAAGCCCTGCGGGGTCTGGACGGCGCGCAGCCGGGCCCGTTCGGGCGTGGCGACGACCGGCTCGGGCTCGCCGGGCCTGCCGGGCTCGACCTCCTTGACGGTGTCGGCCAGGGGCAGCGCGGGCACCACGGCGCCGGCTCCGTCGCGTACGGCTTCGACGACGGAGTCCACGGTGTCCACGGGGACGAGCGGGCGGGCCGCGTCGTGGATGAGTACGGAGGTGACGTCCTGCGGCAGCGCGTCCAGGCCGGCGCGTACGGACTCCTGGCGGGTTGCCCCGCCGGCGACGACCAGGACCTCGGTGCGCTCGGGCAGCGTGTGCTCGCCCAGCAGGAGCCGCACCTCGGCGGTCTCGGCGGGCGGGGCGACGACGACCACGAGGGAGACCGCGCGGGAGCGGGCCATCGCGCGGACGGCGTGGACGAGCATCGGCGTGCCGCCGAGGGCCCGCAGGGCCTTGGGGGCGCCGGGGCCGAGGCGTACCCCGCGGCCGGCGGCCGGGATCACCGCGGCGGTGCGGTGGGGACGCGTTACGTCAGACATCAGTAGCTCCGAGCCAGGTTTGTGACTTCGGCCGACATGGGTATGGCCTCAAGGGTGCCGGGTGCGACGCCCTCGCCCCTTCCGTGACGACCGGTCGAGCAGGCTGCCCGGGCCCGGCACGCCGTCGGGAGGCTGCCAGTGGGGGAGTGACCGCAAGGGTATGGATACAGACATGCCGCAGCGCCCGGCAACAGGTCCCTCGTGGAGGAGAGACCTTGTCATCGGGCACCGCGGCAAGCTGTGCACGCAAACGGTGCACGGGGCCTCGCGTCAGGACGCGAGCACCTCGTCGAGGAGGGCCTCGGCCTTGTCCTCGTTCGTGTTCTCAGCGAGCGCGAGCTCGCTCACCAGAATCTGGCGCGCCTTCGCGAGCATGCGCTTCTCACCCGCGGAAAGCCCGCGCTCACGCTCACGACGCCACAGGTCACGCACCACTTCGGCGACCTTGATGACATCGCCAGAAGCGAGCTTCTCCAGATTTGCCTTGTAGCGCCGGGACCAGTTCGTCGGCTCTTCTGCATACGGTGCACGAAGCACCTCGAAGACCCGGTCCAGCCCGTCCTGGCCGACTACGTCGCGAACGCCGACGAACTCCGCATTGTCCGCAGGCACACGAACCGTCAGGTCGCCCTGGGCGACCTTGAGCACCAAGTAGGTCTTGTCCACGCCTTTGATCTGACGAGTCTCAATGGCCTCGATCAGCGCGGCCCCGTGATGGGGATAGACCACGGTGTCGCCAACCTTGAACGTCATGTGACAGGTACCCCTTCCGTGGCTATCCAGGGTAACACGAGAACTGACTGTTATGAATGGCGTTTTCGCAGGTCAGGGCACATCTCGGGGCTTGACAACAGCGACAGGAACGTGCTGCGGAGGGCTTCCGGAAGGGGGTATTCGCAGGTCGGGGGCACTGCGCGGATCAGGCGAAAGGGTCACGCTACACCTGCCCGGCACCCCCATCCGTGTGACGTACGTCCCGTTTTGCCGGTTTCCGAGTCGCGAAACCGAACTACTCCGTCCGACTGGCGGCCGCCCTCACCGAGCGGGTTCCGGCCCAATCCGGAATTGATCACGGAGTGCCGTTCGCGGGAATCCGGAAATTGATCAACGGACGTCCGGCGCACGATATGCGGGCGGCACATGATCGGCGCGGTGAACGGCACGGGGGCACCGTCGCGAACGGCGTCGGAATGCAAGATCGCGGGACGCCCTCAGGGTGGCGGCCTGGCTGCGGAGGGTCGGGTGCGGGGGCGGGGCGGCGGCTCGGTAACCTAAGCGCGCTGACACACCCTTAGAGCGGCTTCACCTCGGCCGTTCCGAGCGCCCACCCTCCCCTTCCGTTCGTCCAAGGAGTTGCCGCCGCCGTGAGCCGCAGCCTTCGACGCGGCGCCCTCGCCGCCACTGCCGTCGTGTTCTCCATCGCCTCGCTGGCCGCATGCGGTGCGGGCAACGACGCGCAGACCCTCCAGATCAAGCCGGACAACGCCGCCGCCACCAAGGGCGCGATCGAGATCCAGAACGCACTGGTGATCACCCAGGGCGAGAAGGACAAGAAGGGCCCGGCAGTCGTCTCCGCGACGGTCTTCAACAACGGCACCGAGGCGCAGACCCTTGACGGCATCACCCTCCCGGGTGGCAAGGGCACGGTCGCTCTGAAGGCGGCCGAGGGCGGCAGCGGCAAGATCACCGTGCCGGCCGGCGGGTCCGTGGTCCTCGGCGGCAAGGGCAACGCCTCCGCCGTGATCGAGAACGGCTCCGAGGCCGCCAAGAACGGCGACGTGCAGAAGGTCGTCTTCCAGCTGAGCAGCACGGGCGGCGTCGAGCTGGAGGCCTTCGTGGTCCCGGCCGTCGGCATGTACGCGGGCTTCGGCCCGACCGCGGCCCCGGCCGCCGGCCCCGCCGCCTCCCCCTCGGGCTCCCCGTCGGGCGCCGCCTCGGGCTCTCCGTCCGGCTCGCCCTCGGGGGCGGCCACCGGCGGCGCCTCGGGCAGCCCGTCCGGGTCCCCCTCGGGCAGCGCCGCCGGCAAGCCGTCGGGTTCCCCCTCGCACGGCGCGGGCCACTGACGCAGCCGGCCGCACAGCGCCGGCGACATACACATACGGGAAGGGCCCCCCTCCGCATCGGCGGAGGGGGGCCCTTCCCGTACGGCCCTGCGGGGCCCTGTGCGGCCTACGGCTCGAACTTGTAGCCCAGGCCGCGCACCGTGACCAGGTAGCGCGGCGCGCCCGGGTCCGGCTCGATCTTGGCGCGCAGGCGTTTGACGTGGACGTCCAGCGTCTTGGTGTCGCCGACGTAATCCGCGCCCCACACCCGGTCGATCAGCTGCATGCGGGTCAGTACCCGCCCCGCGTTGCGCAGCAGCATCTCCAGCAGGTCGAACTCCTTCAGCGGGAGGTCCACCTTGCCCCCGGCGACGGTGACCACGTGGCGGTCGACGTCCATCCGTACGGGGCCCGCCTCCAGGGCCGCCGGGGTGACCTCCTCCGGCTCGCCGCGGCGGCGCAGGACCGCGCGGATGCGGGCGACCAGCTCGCGCGAGGAGAAGGGCTTCGTGACGTAGTCGTCCGCTCCTATCTCCAGCCCGACCACCTTGTCGATCTCGCTGTCCTTGGCGGTCACCATGATCACGGGGACGTTGGAGCGGCCGCGCAGCTGCCGGCAGACCTCCGTACCGGGCAGGCCGGGAAGCATCAGGTCGAGGAGGACGAGGTCGGCGCCGTTACGCTCGAACTCGTCGAGCCCGTCGGGCCCGGTCGCGGCGATGGCGACCTCGAAGCCCTCCTTGCGGAGCATGTAGGACAGGGCGTCGCTGAAGGATTCCTCATCCTCGACGACGAGCACTCGGGTCACGGAAGGACCTCCGGGGCAGGAATGGCTGGAGCGGTTCTGGTTCAGGCAGGGGTCGGGTGGGTGCGGGGGGCCGCCGCCGGGGCCGGCGCGGCTGCTTCAGGGAGTCGCAGGGTGAACGTGGAACCCTGGCCCTCCGAGCTCCATACCGACACCTCCCCGCCGTGCGAGGCCGCCACGTGCTTCACGATCGCAAGGCCGAGGCCCGTTCCCCCCGTGGCGCGGGAGCGGGCCGGGTCCACGCGGTAGAAGCGCTCGAAGATGCGCTCGCGGTCCTTTTCCGGGATGCCGATGCCCTGATCGGTCACGGCGATCTCGATCAAGTCTCCCCCAGGTGCCGTCACCCTGCGTCCGGCTATGCCGACGCGGGTACGGGCGGGGCTGTAGTTGACGGCGTTCTCGACCAGATTTCCGAGGGCGGCCGCGAGCTGTCCGCGGTTGCCCCAGACGCGCAGGTCGGCGGTGCCGCCCGAGGCCATGGTGATCTGCTTCGAGGACGCCGTGTGGCGGCAGCGGTCGATGGCCTCGGCGACCAGCGTGTCCACGCGTACCGGCTCGGCGTCCTCCAGCGGGTCGTCGTTCTGTACCCGGGAGAGGTCGATGAGCTCCTGCACGAGGTTGATCAGCCGGGTGGACTCGATCTGCATGCGGCCGGCGAAGCGGCTGACCGCCTCGGGGTCGTCCGCGGCGTCCATGACGGCCTCGGACAGCAGGGAGATCGCCCCGACCGGGGTTTTCAGCTCGTGCGACACGTTGGCCACGAAGTCGCGCCGTACGGCCTCGATGCGGCGGGCCTCCGTGAGGTCCTCGACCAGGAGGAGCACCAGCCGGGAGCCGAGCGGGGCGACGCGCGCCGAGACGGCGAGGGCCTCGCCGCGGCCGGTGCCGCGCCGGGGCAGGTCCAGTTCGACCTGGCGTATCTCCCCGTCGCGGCGGGTGTCGCGGGCCATGTGGAGCATGGGTTCGACGGCGAGCTTCCCACCGCGGACCAGGCCGAGGGCGTACGCAGCCGAGCTGGCCTTGACCACCGCGTCACCCTCGTCCAGTACGACGGCGGAGGAGCGCAGCACGGAGAGGACGGTGTCCACGCCGGGCGGGAGCACCGCATTGATGTCGGGGCGCATGGAGCTCCGGGTGGGGCGGGCCTGGTCGCGCTCGCTCCAGCGGAACGCCAGCATCGCGATGACGCCGGTGCACAGCCCGGCGATCGCTGCAGCTGCGGCGACCGCCGCGTTCACGTCCATGGATCCAGGTTAAGCAGGCCCGACGACACTTCCACAGCCGTTCGGGTGGCACCTCGAACAGTCGTCGCCCAGAGTTCACCCTGGCGACGGGGTTGATTCACTTGTGGTGCCGGAGTCGGACGCGTTTGCGGCTCACCGTGTCAACGTGGGGCCGATGGCCGCCCCGGCCCGCCCCCGGGCAGTACCGCAGTAGTAGGTCGAGAGAGGGACACGAGACATGCGCGACGCGTACCACGAGGAACTGGACTCGATCGGAGAAAGCCTGGTCGAGATGGCCCGGCTCGTCGGTTCCGCGATCGGGCGGGCCACGACGTCCATGCTCGACGCCGACCTGAAGCTCGCCGAGAGCGTCATCGCCGCCGACCAGAAGGTCGACGACCTCCAGCACGACCTGGAGGCCCGCGCCATCGCCCTGCTGGCCCGCCAGCAGCCGGTCGCCACCGACCTCCGCATCGTCGTGACCTCGCTGCGGATGAGCGCCGACCTGGAGCGCAGCGGCGACCTGGCCCAGCACGTGGCGAAGCTGGCCCGGCTGCGCTTCCCGGACACGGCCGTGCCGCGGGACCTGCACGCCACCATCCTGGAGATGGGTCAGCTGGCGCAGCGCCTGATGGCGAAGGCTGCCGAGGTCATCATCACGAAGGACGTCGACCTCGCCCTCCAGCTGGAGACGGACGACGACGAGATGGACCAGCTGCACCGCACGCTGTTCCAGCACCTGATGGACGACCGCTGGAAGCACGGCATCGAGACGGCGGTGGACGTGACGCTGCTGGGCCGCTACTACGAGCGCTTCGCGGACCACGCGGTGTCGGTGGCCAAGCGCGTGGTCTACCTGGTGACGGGTGAGCACGCGGACGACCTCCAGCAGCCGACCCAGATCGAGGGCGCCTGACGGGCGGCGGGCGCCGAGCCCCAATGCGCCGTTGACGCGCCGGTGCCGCTGGGCATGAATGAGGCAGAGGGCGGTCCGACGTACGAAGTCCCGTATGCCGCCCGCGAGGAGGAACCATGCCCGATTCCCCCGTCCCCATCACCCCGGAGCAGGAGCAGCCGCCGAGGCCGGAGCCGCTGCGGCTCCCGCTGCTCGCGGCCTGCGGCTGCGGCTCCGGCTGCGGCTGCGGCTGCCAGTCCGGCGCCCCCTGCCAGTGCGGCGGCTGACCGCAGCCGTCGCCGGCTCTGCGCACGCGCACATGAGAAGCCCCCTGCCCGCGGATGTCCGCAGGCGGGGGGCTTTCCACGGTCGAGAGCCCCGGGGCGCCTACCTCAGGAGCCACTTCCTGGTCAGATCCATGACCTCGGCGCGGCTGCGGCCGCCATGGTCGGCGGCGATGAAGTGGGAGCCGATCCGCAGGGAGAAGGTGATCAGGCTGCGGACCTCGACATCGTCCTCGTCGGTACAGAAGGAACGGAACAGTGAGCGCAGGTACTCCATGCGCCGGTTGTCCGCGTGCCTCAGCCGCTCCGCAACGGTCTCGTCGCGCCGGGCCCAGTCGCGGATCGCGAGGTCGGCCGCGACGCCCACCACGGGGCCCTCCTCGTACGAGGCGACGATCGTGAACAGCCTCTCCAGTCGGGCCCTGGCGTCGCCGCCACCCTTCTCGACCAGCTCGATCACCGCCTCGGTGACCTCGCGTTCCCACGTGTCGAGCATCTCGGCGAGCAGCGCGCCGCGGTTGCCGAAGTACCCGTAGAAGCCGCCCTTGCTGACGCCGAGGGTCTGTGCAAGCGACTCGATCCGGACGGCCTCGGGGCCACCGGCGGCGAGCGCCCGCAACCCCTCCTCGATCCACTTGCCGCGCGGCGTGCGGGTCGCGCCCATGGTGTGTCCCTCCTCACGCGCACCCGTCTATACGGTGCCGTATAGACGGGTGCTAACCTCGATCTATACGGCATCGTATAGATAGGGGCTTGCTCATGAGACTCCCCAGAACCGCGCACACCTCGCGTCCGTGGCGGATCCACGAGATCGCCGGAGACTTCCAGGTCGAGGACGTGTGGGCACTCCCGACACCGGGCGGTCCCGACGACCTCGCGCGGCTGGTGCGCCAGTTCGCCGAGGGCACGGGGGACCCCGTCCCGTCCCCCGTGGGGCGCATGCTCTTCGCACTCCGCTGGAAGCTCGGGTCGCTGCTCGGCTGGGACAAGCCCGCCGACGGCCTCGGCAGCCGGGTTCCGACCCTGCGGGACCGCCTGCCGGCGGACCTCCGCGAGGGCCCACGTGGTCCGGACCTCGCATCGGCCCCGTTCACGTCCGTCTACCAGACGCACGACGAGTGGGCGGCGGAGACGGCCAACCGGACCATGCACGGGGTGATGCACATCAGCTGGGTTCCGGACGGGAACGGCGGCCACCGCGGCCAGATGGCCGTCCTGGTGAAGCCCAACGGGCTGCTCGGCGCCGTCTACATGCTGGGCATCAAGCCCTTCCGGTACCTGGGGGTCTACCCGGCGCTGATCCGCTCGATCGGCCGCGACTGGCAGGCGAACGCCGCTGCGGGCACGGGCGTTTGAGGCCGGGACCGGGCGGGGCCGATTCCCCCCGCCCGGCCCCCGTCCCCCGGTGATCACCGCCGTGCGCTGCTCTGTAGGCTGTGCGCGAGCTCACGCTGAGCGCGTTCAAAATGCTGAAAACGGGGGGTTCGGTGCGCAATCGCCGACTCGTAAGGTCCGCTGCCGCCATCGTGGCGGCGAGCATCGGTTTCATACCCGGCACGGCTCAGGCCGCCGATCCGGTCAACCCCGCCGCGCAGGCGGCGGGAGCACCTGCCGCCGACCCGACAGGGGGTGTGGCGGCAGGGTTCGGGACCTTCACCAGCGCCGCCGCCGGCAGCACGCAGCTGAGTCTCTTTCTGAGCGCCCGGATGTCGTCGGCGCACGGCTTCGAGCTGACGACTTCGCTCAACAGGGCCGCCCCGCCGCTGGACACCACCATCGACTGGGGTGACGGGACCACGGAAACGGTGACGTCCGCCGGTGCCTGGGAGACGCGGACCAAGCACACCTACAAGGAGCTCGGCGAGTACACGATCAAGGCCACGGTCGTCGATCCGGCGCTCGGGACGCAGGCCACCACCGAGGTCCGGGTCAAGACGGCGGGCTCGGAGTTCACCCCGTACGGTCCCACCCGCCTGCTGGACACCCGCAGCGGCACGGGCGCCGTCCTGGGCAAGGTCAACGGGTACTCCTCGACCCGCCTGAAGGTCGCGGGCAACGGCGGCATCCCCACCGGGGTCACCGCCGTCGCGCTCAACGTGACCGCCGCCAACACCACCAGTGGCGGGCACATCAGCGTCTTCGCCTCCGGTAACACGCGGCCGACCGCATCGAACATCAACTTCGAGGCCGGTCAGACCGTCCCGAACCTGGTGATCGCGCAGGTCGGCGCGGACGGCTACGTCGAGCTGTACAACGGCGGCTGGGAGCCGGTCGATCTGATCGCGGACGTGACCGGCTACTTCGGCCGGCAGGAAGCCGGCGGGTACGACCCACAGGCGCCGGCCCGGGTCGTCGACACCCGCAACGGGACCGGCACGCAGCGCGGTCCGGTCGCCGGCCAGGGGTCCTTCAGCGTCAAGGTGGCCCAACCGGGCGCCACCGCCGTCGCGCTGAACGTGACGGTCACCAACCCGCAGGAGGCCGGTCACCTGACCGTCCACCCGGCCGGGCAGGCGGCGCCGACCACGTCGAACGTGAACTTCACCGCCGGACAGACGGTCGCCAACTCGGTGATCGTGCCGGTCGGCAAGGACGGCGAGATCACCGTCCGCAACGGCGCCTGGGCCCCTGCCGACGTCATCGTGGAGCTGGTCGGCACGTACAGCACCGCGAGCGCCGGTGCCTACGTGCCGGTCGCGCCCGTCCGGCAGATCGACACACGCGAGAGCTGGTCCAAGGGGCCGTGGCCCACGCGCGGGTACCTCTGGCAGGCCTTCTCGCTGGAGCAGGAGGCCTGGGTGCTGAACACCACGGTCACCAACACGCACGGCGCGGGCTTCCTGTCGGTGGCACCGGACCCCAACTCCACCGGTGGCTATGCCGACAAGACCGCCGTCACCCCGGAGCGTCCGGTGTCCTCCACCCTGAACTGGACGGCGGGCAAGACCGTCGCCAACCTGGTTCAGGCGAGCGCCGGAGACAACGGCATCGTCGACTTCTGGAACCAGGGCTGGGACCGCGCCGACCTGGTCGTCGACATCTTCGGCTACTACGACAACGAGTAGCCGGGCACTGCTTTGAGGCGTCCCGGGACCGGCCCGTCGGCAGCAAGGCCCTGTTCGGCCTGCCGCTTCCTCGGTGACGCTTCCTCGCGCTGAGGGCCCGCAGTGGACCCGGAGCAGACGAAAGCCCCTGACCCGCAACGTACGCGCAGGTCAGGGGCTGTCAGAGACTGATCGCTCTTCTTACTTCTTCTTGCCCTGGTTCTTGACGGCCTCGATGGCGGCCGCGGCGGCGTCCGGGTCGAGGTAGGTGCCGCCCGGGTTCAGGGGCTTGAAGTCGGCGTCCAGTTCGTAGACGAGCGGGATGCCGGTCGGGATGTTCAGGCCCGTGATGTCGGCGTCGGAGATGCCGTCGAGGTGCTTGACCAGGCCGCGCAGGGAGTTGCCGTGGGCGGCGACCAGGACCGTGCGGCCCGCGAGCAGGTCAGGGACGATGCCGTCGTACCAGTACGGCAGCATGCGCTCGACGACGTCCTTGAGGCACTCGGTGCGCGGACGCAGCTCGTTCGGGATCGAGGCGTAGCGCGGGTCCTCGGACTGCGAGAACTCCGTGCCGTCCTCGAGGACCGGCGGCGGGGTGTCGTACGAGCGGCGCCACAGCATGAACTGCTCCTCGCCGAACTCGGCCAGGGTCTGCGCCTTGTCCTTGCCCTGGAGCGCACCGTAGTGGCGCTCGTTCAGGCGCCAGGAGCGGTGCACCGGGATCCAGTGGCGGTCCGCGGCCTCGAGCGCGAGCTGCGCGGTGCGGATGGCGCGCTTCTGGAGGGAGGTGTGCAGAACGTCGGGCAGCAGGCCGGCGTCCTTCAGCAGCTCACCGCCGCGGACCGCCTCCTTCTCGCCCTTCTCGGTGAGGTTGACGTCCACCCAGCCGGTGAACAGGTTCTTCGCGTTCCAGTCGCTCTCGCCGTGGCGGAGGAGGATCAGCTTGTACGGTGCGTCGGCCATGCGTACGAGCCTAATGGACGCGCGGGCGCGCTCGCGCGCGGTGCCGGGCCCCGCCGATTGACGGCGCCCGTCAATCGAGTGGCACGCGAGAGGCCCCCGATCGTAATGTGCATTGCGCCAGAGTGATGCTTACACCGCCGGGGGGATCCGATATGTCCGCTGCCAGTCTGAGACGGGCCGCCCGGGAGAGCGTCTCGGGTCTGCCCCGCGCCTTCTGGTGGCTGTGGACGAGCACGCTGGTGAACCGGCTCGGGGCCTTCGTCGCCACGTTCATGACCTTGTACCTGACCCTGGACCGGGGCTATTCGGCCTCGTTCGCGGGCCTGGTGGTCGCCCTGCACGGGCTCGGCGGCGTGGTCTCCTCGCTCGTCGCGGGTGTGATGACCGACCGGCTGGGACGGCGGCCCACCCTGCTCGCGGCCCAGGCCTCGACGGCCTTCTCGGTGGCGCTGCTCGGCTTCATGGAGCATCCGGCGGCGATCGCAGCGGTGGCCCTGCTGGTCGGCATGACCTCGAACGCGTCCCGGCCGGCGGTCGCGGCCATGATGGCGGACATCGTCCGCCCGGAGGACCGCGTACGGGCCTACGCGCTCAACTACTGGGCCATCAACCTCGGCTTCGGCGTCAGTGCGATGGCGGCGGGGCTGATCGCGGAGTACAGCTACCTGGCGGGCTTCCTGGGCGAGGCGGCGCTGACGCTGACCTGCGCGGTGCTGGTGTTCGTCAAGCTGCCCGAGTCCCGGCCCGAACCGCGGCCCGGGTCACGGCAGGCGGGCGCGCCGTCCATCACGGGCGAGGCCGCCGGAGCGGAGCCGGCGATCGGGCTCGGGACGGTGTTGCGGGACGGGCGGTTCATGGGCGTGGTCGGGCTGTCGTTCCTGATCTCGCTGGTCTTCACGCAGGGGTCGGTCGGCCTGCCGGTCGCGATGGGCGCCGCCGGCTTCTCGCCGGGGGACTACGGGCTGGTCATCGCCGTCAACGGGTTGCTGATCGTGCTGCTGCAGATTCCGGTCACGGCGTTCATCGAGCACCGCGACCCGCAGAAGCTGCTGGTGGTCTCGGCGCTGCTTGCGGGGTACGGGTTCGCGCTGACGGCCTTCGCCGGGCCGCTGTGGGCATACGCGCTGACGGTGTGCGTGTGGACGCTGGCGGAGATCGTGAACTCGCCGACGCAGATGGGTCTGGTCGTGCGGCTCTCGCCGGTGCACGGGCGCGGGCGCTACCAGGGGATGTACTCGATGTCCTGGTCGGTGGCCTCGCTGGTGGCGCCGCTGATGGCGGGCTTCGTGATCGACCGGTACGGGGCGCATTGGCTGTGGGGGGCCACGGGGGTGCTGGGCACGGTGGCGGCGGCCGGCTACTGGCTGCTGATGCGAAGGCTCCCCGAGGGTGGCGTGGTCGAGGCCGCGGCCGGCGGCGCCGCACCGGTGGCCGAGCCGCTTCCGGCTGCCGCCGGGGCGTAACCACCGGCCGGTGGCGAAGGCGGGCGCCGTGGCGGGGCGCCGTAGCGGGGCGCCGCCCCCGGACCCCGCGCCTCACACGTCGGCGGGAGCCGCTTTTCGGCCTCGCCGGCCGCTGCGGCCGGCCGGGCCCGGATTGCCGGCCCTCGCCGGGCCGCTACGACGGCTGCGTCAGGTGTTTGAAGGCGTCGAGGTTGAAGGTCGGCTCGCCGCGGGAGACGCGCCACTCGTACTCGCGGCGGATGGCGCTCGCGAAGCCCAGTTCCAGCAGGGTGTTGAAGGAGCCGTCCGCCGCCTCCAGGACCGTGCCCAGCAGCCGGTCCAGCTCCTCCGGGGTGACGACCGCCAGCGGGAGCCTGGCCGTCAGGTAGATGTCGCCGAGGCGGTCCACGGCGTACGCCATGCCGTACAGCTTCAGGTTGCGCTCCAGCAGCCAGCGGTGGACGCCCGCCTCGTTCTCGTCGGGGTGCCGGATGACGAAGGCGTTGACCGACAGCGAATGCCGGCCGGCCCGGATCGAGCAGGTGGTGCTGAGCTTGCGGGTGCCCGGGAGCTGGACGACGTAGGAGCCCGGTTCGGGGCTCTCCCAGCTCAGCTCGGCGCCGTTGAGCGCGCTTTCGATGATCTCGGCGGTGTCAGCCATGGTGGGAGCGTACGCGACGGCGGTGATCGTGCATGGCTGCCGTGTAGACGTCGGCCGTGCCGCTCGCCGCGGTGTCCCAGCCGAAGAACTGCGCGTGCCGCGCCGCCTCGGCCCCCATCCGGTCCGCGAGCCCGGCGTCGTCGACGAAGCGCCGCAGCTGCCGTGCGTAGTCCGCCGGGTCGTGCCCCGGTACGAGGATCCCCGTGGTCCCGTCGTTGACGGCGACGGGCAGCCCGCCGACCTCGGCGGCCAGAACCGGCGTACCGGCGGCCTGGGCCTCGATCGCGACCAGCCCGAAGGACTCGCTGTACGAGGGCATGACCAGCACGGACGCCGCGCGGAACCAGTCCGCGAGCCCGTCCTGCGCGACCGGCGGGTGGAAGTGCACGAGCTCGGCGATGCCGAGCCTCGCGGCGAGCTTCTGCAGGCCTTCCGGCTTGGCCAGCCCGCTGCCGCTGGGGCCGCCGACGACGGGGACGAACAGGCGCCGGCGCAGCGAGGGGTCCTGGTCGACGAGGACGGCGACGGCGCGCAGCAGGATGTCGGGGGCCTTCAGCGGCTGGATCCGCCCGGCGAAGAGCGGGATGACGGCGTCCGCCGGCAGGCCGAGGCGGGCGCGGGCGGCGGCCCGGCCGTCACCGACCGTGAAGCGGTCGAGGTTCACGCCGGGGTGGACGACGGCCACCTTCGCGGGGTCCGCGTCGTAGTGCCGGACGAGTTCGTCGGCCTCCTCGGCGGTGTTCGCGATGAGCCGGTCGGCGGCGGAGACGATCTGGGTCTCGCCGATGACGCGGGCGGCGGGCTCGGGCGTGTCCCCCTCGGCCAGCGCCGCGTTCTTGACCTTGGCCATGGTGTGCATGGCGTGGACGAGCGGCACGCCCCAGCGTTCGGCGGCGAGCCAGCCGACGTGGCCGGAGAGCCAGTAGTGGGAGTGGACGAGGTCGTAGTAGCCGGGCCGGTGGCCGGCCCAGGCCCGCATCACGCCGTGGGTGAAGGCGCACAGCTGGGCCGGGAGCTCCTCCTTGGCGAGGCCCTCGTAGGGGCCCGCGTCCACGTGCCGGACGAGGACTCCGGGAGCCAGCTCGACCACGGGCGGCAGCCCGCCGGTGGTGGCCCGGGTGAAGATCTCGACCTCGATGTTGATGGCCGCGAGCCGCTTGGCCAGCTCCACGATGTAGACGTTCATCCCGCCCGCGTCGCCGGTGCCGGGCTGGTGCAGCGGTGAGGTGTGCACGCTGAGCATGGCGACGCGGCGCGGCTTGCGGTGGTGGCCGACGGCCGGCAGGCGCAGCCGGGGCGACTCGTGGCGGGCGGCGCGGGCGGCGGCGCGGCGGCTGCCGAGACTGCCGCCGAGGCGGGACACGTACTGGCTCAAGGGAGCAGTTCCTCTCGGCTAGGACGGCGCGCACAACGCTCGGACGATCTGACGGACGGCATGACGGCGGGGGCGCGGAAGGCGCCCTGCAAGGAGTGCAACCCGGATGGCCGTCCCCCGCATTCCGGGAAGCCCGGTTTTCCTGGAGGTTTCCTCGTCTCCATCAGGCCGCCGCCGCATTTTCACGGGACACGGGCCCTCCGCTTACCCTCGGCTCATGGTTTCCCGCAGTGCCCCGTCCTCCGGCCGCGCCCCCGGCCGCCCTGTGGGCTCGGTGACCCGCGGGACGACCAATCCGAACCGGTTGCGCCGGATGGACCGCTGGATCGCCGCCACGCACGGGGCCGCGCTGCGCCGTGCGGAGGCGCCCGTCGCGGTGGACCTCGGTTACGGGGCCGCGCCCTGGACGGCGGTCGAGCTGCTGGCGCGGCTGCGGGAGGCGGCGCCGCGGGTACGGGTGGTCGGCATCGAGATCGAGCCGGCGCGGGTCGCGGGCGCGAAGCCGTACGAACGGGACGGGCTGAGCTTCCGGCACGGCGGCTTCGAGGTGCCGCTGGAGGGCGGGGCCCGCCCGACGCTGATCCGCGCGGCGAACGTGCTGCGCCAGTACGACGAGGAGCAGGTCGCGGAGGTCTGGGCGCGGCTGTGCTCGCGGCTGGCCCCGGACGGGCTGCTCGTGGAGGGGACCTGCGACGAGATCGGGCGGCGGCACGTGTGGGTGGCGCTGGGGCCGGAGGGGGCGCGCACGGTGACGTTCGCGACCCGGCTGGGCTCCCTGGAGCGCCCCTCGGACCTGGCGGAGCGGCTGCCGAAGGCGCTGATCCACCGGAACGTGCCGGGCGAGCCGGTGCACGCGTTCCTGCGCGACTTCGACCGGGCGTGGGCGGCGGCGGCTCCGTACGCCTCGTACGGGGCGCGGCAGCGCTGGATCCGCACGGCGCGGGCCCTGTCCGGTGACTGGCCGCTGGCGGACGGGCCCGGGCGGTGGCGGCAGGGGGAACTGACCCTGCGCTGGGAGGCGTTGCGCCCTCTGGGGTGAGTGCACCACGGCAGGGAACTGGTGGTACGGGCGGCCCGTTGGGTCGTCAGGGGCAGGGTGGGGGCGGGCTGCGGGTGAACTGGTGGGCGTGCTGCGGGTGGACGGCGGGCGTCCGTTGGGACGGACAAGATCCGAAAGCCATCCACAAGGGTGTCGGAATTCACCGACTCGTGGCACCATCCCGATGGCAGTGGGAAGTTACTGATGAATAGTCAGATCTGATACGGGTCTGGCTCGGGTGCCTGGGGGGACCATGGGGGCCGTAAGGCGACGACGAGGCGCAAGCTCGCTCGTGCTGATGTGCGCAATGGCGATACTGACGGCGCCGGGTCTCGCGACGGGCATGGCCCACGCGGCCCCGGCGGCCCCCGCCGCGCCCGCGGCTCCGGCGGCGCCGCTGCCCGAACCGGGCGTGAAGTCCCTGGAGCAGGTCCGCAAGGAGATCGACGAGCTCTACCGGCAGGCGGGCACGGCCACGGACGCCTACAACCTCGCCGAGGCCGAGACCAAGGCCCAGTCCGACAAGATCGTCGAGATCGCCAACCTGGTCGTCGCCGGCAAGGAGCGGATCGCCACGCTGAAGAGCCGCGCGGGCGCCGCCGCCCGCGCCCAGTACCGCGCGGGCGGCATGCCCGCGGGTGCGCAGCTGGCGTTGAGCGACGATCCCGACCAGTTCCTCGACGGGGCGGGCCGGCTGCGCCAGGGCGAGAAGGCCACCTCGGGCCTGCTCTCCGAACTGGACCGCACCCAGGCCGACTTGCAGCGCTACGCGGAGGAGGCGAGCGAGCGCTGGAAGACACTGGAGGCCAACCGGGTCAAGCAGGAGGACTCCAAGAAGCAGATCGAGGAGAAGATCAAGGCCGCGGAGGAGCTGGAGAGCAAGCTGGAGGCCGAGGAGAAGGCCCGGCTGATCCAGCTGGAGCAGGAAGCCCAGTACAAGGCGCAGTCGGCGTGGCTGTCGACCGGCGCGATGAAGGACGTCAACGGCAAGGCGACGGACGCGGGCAGGCGGGCCGTGCAGTTCGCCACCGCCCAGATAGGAAAGCCGTACGTCTGGGGCGCCGAGGGTCCGGGCTCCTTCGACTGCTCCGGGCTGACCTCCCAGGCCTGGCTGGCGGCCGGCCGGGGCATCCCGCGCACCTCACAGGAGCAGCTGCGGCTGCTGCCGAAGGTCGCGCTCAAGGACATGCGCCCGGGCGACCTGATCATCTATTTCGACGACGCGAGCCACGTCGGGATGTACGTCGGCGACGGCGCGATGGTCCACGCCCCGCGCCCCGGCCGGAACGTCACGATGGCGGGAGCGGGCTCGATGCCTATCAAGGCGGTGGTCCGGCCCGACGCGTAGCCCCTGCGGGGTTACTCCACGTAACGGCGGCGCCACCGCCCGGGTACGGCCCTGTCCGGGCGGTGGCGCCGCCCTTGGGGCGCCGCCCCGACCCCGCTCCGGGAACGCCGGCGGCCGGTGTTCGAGGAGCAGGTCCGAGACGGAGCCCCAAAGCTTTCGGCCTCGGCGGCGTTCCGGGGATGGCGCCTCCCAGGTGCTCGCCGTCGGCAGGCAACCGGTAGGGCGCGCTCGACGTCTCGGTAGGCGGGACGGAACACGGCCCCGCCGTGACCTTTGTCATCAGTGAGGCCGATTTTCCCCCGCGATAACGGCATATGACGGAGGCCTCGTCCCCGAACGGCATTCCGTTTGCCGGGGCGGGACCGCTAGGGTCTGCCGGACGAGCGCACCCTCGGGGGGAGGGAAGGAACCGGAGACGATGCCCGTACCCGTACCGCGGCAGAGGGACACCCCGGCCACGGAGAGCGGTCAGGCCGTTCTGCACACCGCCGCCCCGGCAGCAGTCGCCGTCGGCGTCGCGCAAGCGACCCCTCACCCGACCTCTCACACCACCGCCCCCCAGGCCACCCCGCACGCGACCCCGCTGACCCTCCTGGTAATCGAGGACGACCCCGCCGGCGGCCTCACCGTCCCCGAGATCCTCGACGCCGACGGCCACCGCATCCGGCTCCGCACCGCCCGCAACCTCACCGAGGCCGAGCGGCTGCTCACGCCCGACGTGCACTGCATCCTCCTCGACCTGGCCCTCCCCGACGCCGGCGCCCGTACGCCGGGAGCCGCGCCCGCCGCCGCGGCCACCGCCACGGACCAGCTGGCCGCCCTGCGCCAGGTGCTGCGCATCGCCCCGCGCCACGCCGTCCTGGTCCTCACCGGCGAGGACGACGTCGAGCGCGCCGCCGAGGCCGTCCGGGTCGGCGCCCAGGACTACCTCTTCCGGGACGAGCTGGACGGCCGCCTTCTGAGCCGCGCCATCCGCTACGCGGTGGAGAGAAAACGGGCGGACATCGCCCAGTACAAGCTTGCAGAATCGAAACTGCGCGCCCAGGAGAACGCCCGTCTGGAACGCGGCCTGCTCCCCACGCCGCTCCTGGAGGGCTCCGACCTCCGCTTCGCCGCCCGCTACCGCCCCGGCCGCAGCCGCGCCCTCCTCGGCGGTGACTTCTACGACACCGTCCGCACCCCCGACGGCACCGTCCACGCCATGATCGGCGACGTCTGCGGCCACGGCCCCGACGAAGCCGCTCTCGGCGTCGAGCTCCGCATCGCCTGGCGCGCCCTGACCCTGGCCGGCCTGTGCGGTGACGACCTGCTGGCCACCCTCCAGGAGGTGCTGGAGGTGGAGCGCCCCTGCGAGGAGATCTTCGCGACGCTGTGCACGGTCGACATCGCCCCGGACGGCCGCCGCGCCGGCCTGTGCCTGGCCGGCCATCCGGCCCCACTGATCTCCCGGCCGGGCCGCCCCGCGCGGCTCCTGCCGTACGAGAACAGCGGGCCGGCCCTGGGACTGCTGCCGCGGGCCCGCTGGCCGCGCCGTCAGGTCGAGCTCGGCGGCAGCTGGAGCCTGATGCTGTACACCGACGGCCTGATCGAGGGCAGGATCGGCGAGGGCAAGGAGCGCCTGGGTCAGGACGGCATGGTGGAGATGATCAACCGCCACCTGGGACGAGGGCTGAGCGGCGAGGCTCTGCTGGAGGCCTCCGTGACGGAGGCGCGCCGCCTCAACGGCGGCGAGCTCACCGACGACGTGGCCGTGGTCCTGCTCTCCCGCGTCGAGGGCTGACCGCGGGGCCGGAACCGGGAACGGGAACCGGGACCAGGCATCGGACGGAATCGGAACCGGCACCCCAGGAAACCGAAGACGCCGCCGGGCCGCGAGGGCCGCGCCCGTCAAGGGCCGGGGCCGGGCCACGGGGCCATGGGCCACCCGGGCGGGATTCGGCAAGGTTCGGCCGGATCGGCCGGGCCGGAACTGACCGAGCCGGATCTGGCCGGCCAGGTCTGGCCGGCCCGGGAAGCTGCTACCGCCCGCCGTTGTAGGGCCCGTACGGCCCGTCACTGCTGCTGCCGCCGCGCCGTCCGCCGCCGCCCGAGATCTGCTTGAGGGCCGGGCGTACGTCCACGAAGAACACGATGGTCGCGACCAGGCCGGCGATCTGCAGGAACAGCATCGGCAGGAAGAAGTCCACGATCACGGTGATGCCGAGGATGACCAGCCAGAAGGTCTTGGTCTGCTTCCCGGCCGCCCGGTACGCGTCCTCCCTGGCCACCACCGCGAACACGAAGGCCACGACCGCGAGCACGAGCATGGCGAGCCCGAGCAACGGGATCACCCCTCGATCGAACCCGTCCATCAACATCGCTTCGACCGCCTTCTCATGCTTCTGCTGCTGCTTCTGCTGCTTCTGCCGCGCGCTTCGGATGCCGCCTGCCTCCACGCTACCGGCACAGACGTCCCCATGAACCGCAACGGGCCGGGCACCTCAAGGGTGCCCGGCCCGCCATCGCTCATGCGGTCGCGGTTCAGCTCGCGTCGTCCGCCGTGGCGGGGGCCTTCTTGGCCGGGCTCTTGCGGGCGGTGGCCTTCCTGGCGGCGGGCTTCTCCTCGTCGGCGGCCTCGGCCGCCGGCTCCGAAGCCGGCGCGGCCTTCGCCGCGGGCTCGGGCTCGACGACCACGGCGATGTCGACGATCTCCTCGGAGACCTCGCCGCGCCAGGCCCGCACGGCCTGCTCGCCGTGCTCGGCGACCTTGTCGTACGTCTCCTTGGCGCGCACCGCGTACTCCGCGGCGACGCCGACGCCGCGCAGCGCCAGGTCCTGGGCGGTCTCGCCGAGCTTCTTGGCGTCGATCGCGCCGAGCACCTCGGCGAACTTGGCGGTAACCGCCTCCTGCACGGCCTTCGGGTCCGTGTTCTTCACGGCCTCGATGCGCGCGGGGGCCTCGGCGCGCAGCTGGTCGATCAGGTCCGGAACCTTCTTGGCCTGCTGCACGGCCAGGTCGGCGGTGCCGGCGGCGAAGTAGAGGGGGGTGGGGTCGGTGAGGGTCTTCTTCAGGTCATCGGCGATGGCCATGTGCTGGTCCTCCCGGATCAACTTCAGTTCGTTTTCGACGGCATCTCGTCGGCGGGCGCGTCGAGCGCGTTCTCCTTGCGGAACGACTCGTAGATCTGGAGCAGCACCTGCTTCTGCCGCTCGTTTATGGACGGGTCGGCGAGGATGACGGCTCGCGTCTCCACCTCGTCCGGGTCCCGCTCATCCAGGATTCCGGCCTGCACGTACAGCGTCTCCGCGGAGATCCGCAGGGCCTTGGCCAGCTGCTGCAGAATGTCCGCGCTCGGCTTGCGCAGCCCGCGCTCGATCTGGCTCAGGTACGGATTCGACACCCCCGCAGCCTCGGCCAGCTGCCGCAGCGAAAGCTGGGCCTGCCGACGCTGCTCACGGAGGTACTCGCCGAGATTTCCGACGTTGAGCGATGCCATGCTGTGATCCTGCCGCACCCTGCTAACTTTTGCAAGCGACCTGCTTGCAACAGCTCCCACCGTCGCGCCGCCGAGGTCGAGCTCAGCCGCTGAAGCCCAGTGCCAGGGCGACGACCGCGGGCGCCGCGTAGACGATCGGGAAGACGACGTGGGCGTAGGACTTCGCGCGCAGCACCGTGATCACGGCGCCGGTGAAGTACAGGGCGATCCCGATCGCCGCGGCGACGCCTACGGCCGGTACGAAGACACCGGCCACCAGGCCCGCCGCCCCGGCCGCCTTGGCGAGCCCGAGCCGGTTCCACCACGCACGCGGAACCCCGTAGGCCACCATCGGCTCCACGACCCACTTGGCCTTGAAGAAGACCGAGGCGGCCGAGAAAGCGACCATGAACGCGCCGACCAGGGCGAAAACAACGGCGGTGGTGGACATCCGAGCTCCCCTCGGGCGGGCGCCGGTGCGGATTCGCTCCGGACGGGGTTCCCGCCTGCTTCACTCCTCTGACCCGCCGCAGAACGAGGGTGTGACAGCCGGAGGACATTTTCTTTCCCCGCCGCCCACGCGCCATGCGCCCTCAACGCGACACGACGCCTGGGCGACCGGCCGACGGACACCAACGGCATGCCTCACCGTTCCGCCCCCGGGGCTCAGGCCGCGCCGATCACCACCGTCGCGTACAGCTCCTCCGAGGTGACCGCCCGCACCGCGAGGCCCGCCGACATCAGGGCGGAGGCCGTCGACGGCGACTGGCGGGCGCTCGTCTCGATCAGCAGGTGACCCCCCGGGGCCAGCCAGGGCAGCGCGCCCGCCGCGACCCGGCGGTGGATGTCCAGGCCGTCGGCTCCGCCGTCCAGGGAGACCAACGGCTCGTGGTCACGCGCCTCCGACGGCATGAGGCCGATCTCCTCCGTCGGCACGTACGGGGCGTTGACCACCAGCACGTCCACCCGGCCGCGCAGCGACGACGGGAGCGCGGAGTACAGGTCGCCCTCCCACACCCGGCCGCCGTACGGGGCCACGTTGCGCCGGGCGTACGCCAGCGCCGCCGGGTCGATGTCCGCCACGTGCAGCTCCACCCCGCCGGGGAGCCGCGCCGCCACCGCCGCGCCCAGGGCGCCGACCCCGCAGCACAGGTCCAGCACCACCGCGCCGGGCCGGGCCAATGACACCGCCTCCTGCACCAGGAACTCGGTGCGCCGGCGCGGTACGAACGCCCCCGCGCCCACCTCCATGCGCAGGCCGCAGAACTCCGCCCAGCCCACCACGTGCTCCAGCGGCTCACCGCCCACCCGGCGGGCCAGCAGCTCCGCCAGATGGGTGGCGTCCCGGGCTGCCCCGGTCAGGAGCTCCGCCTCCTCCTCCGCGAAGACGCAGCCGGCCGTGCGCAGGGATTCCACAAGTGACGTCAAAACCTCAGTCCTCAGTCGTCCAAAACGATCACGTCGTCGCGTTCCGGCCATGCCGTGGATCCGCAAGGACGTTTGTGGCGACGATACGGTCGCCGCCGACCGCGAAACCGTGCCCGTCGCGTGCCCGGAAGGGAGGCCGACGGGCCGGATCAGAAAATGTCCGGGCACCAAGGGCGGCGCGCGGTACGGAACACCGCGTCCGCGAGCGCGACCGCCCCCGGCCGCTCCTCCACGACCCGCCCGAGCGCGGCCAGCCGCACGGCCGACGCGTCGCCGAGGTACAGAGAGCCCAACGCGGACACGTCCAGTCGCAGTCCGGCCGCCTCCCCGGTCCGCTCGCACGTGCCGGCGCCCGCATCCAGCCGGTAGCGGCCGGCCGCCGGACCCGCCTCGTCCGCGACCTCCAGTACGAGCACCCCGGGCACCTCGTACGTCCGCGCGCCCAGCGCCCGTACGACGTCCAGCACCCGCACCCACAGGAAGTCCGCGGCGGTGACGATCCGGGCCGACCGCGGGTCGGGCAGCAGCTGCGCGACGAGGTCGTCGGGGGCGCGGTAGCCGGTACGGACCTTCGCCACCCAGTCGATGGAGCAGAGGAACTGCCACAGTGCCCGCTCCGCCTGCGGGGTGAGCGCCAGCAGGTCCTGGACCTGCACCGTGTTCTGCGGGACCTTGCCGTCCGTCCAGTGGTCGTCGGCCCGGTACGCGACCAGCCCGGCCACCTCACCGGCCGCCGTGCGGTACACCGCGAAGAACTTCTCCCGGTACGGGCGGTACGAGATCTCCTCCAGGCCGGTCAACAGGCTCCACCAGCGCGCGTCCCGGTTCACCGCGCCGGGCGTGCCCGCCCGCAGCCGCTCGTGCAGCTCCGGGCCGACCCGCCGCACCTCGGCCCCGTCCACCAGATCGATCCGCCCGCCGTCCACGGGCGCCGACAGCCGCCGGTCCAGTCCGGTCCGCGGTACGTCGACCTCCCATTCCGCAAGAGAGGTGGCGGGCCCGAACCCGTACCTTCCGTAGATCGGGTACTCGGCGGCGATCAGCGTCGACAGCACGTCGCCGCGCGCCTCGGCGGCCGCGAACTCGGCGGCCATCATCCGGGTCAGCAGGCCCTGGCGGCGGTGGGTGGGCAGCACGCCCACATTGGAGATCGCGGTGGAGGCGACGGCCGCCCCGCCGGGCACGGTCAGCTCCTGCGTGAAAGAGCGCAAGGCCGCCACGCAACGGCCGGTGTCGGAGTCGAACGCGCCCTGGATGCGGGAGAGGTCGCTGTACTTGGCCTTCTGGGCCACATCGGAGTCCGTCACTCCGGATGCGGTCAGGAAACCGGTGTTCACGGTTCGCAGCCAGTCGGGGAGTTCGGATTCGGCGATCGGCCGGACGTCAGCACTCATAGCCGCCCACGCTAATCTGCCGGCCTGCGCCCGGTCGCCCCAATTTCCTACGCCAGCAGGTCGTCCACCTGCGCCTCGCCCTCCCGGTACCGCCGGGTGATCTCCGCAGTGCAGTCGTCCACTGTGCGCTGCAGCTGCTGCCGTCGCCGCGAGACCTGCTGCTCGTACCCCACCAGCCGCCCCAACCCGTCGTGCAGTTCGCCGTCCGTGCGCGCACCGAGGTCCGAGAGCTCCACGTCGGCCAGCATCTCCGCCGCCAGCAGCCGGTACTCCTCGCTGTGGGGGGTGCCGAGCGTGACGTGCCGGGCCGAGGCGCTGCGGCTGGAGGGCGCGTCGGCGAGGATCACCGAGAGCCGGTCCACCACCGGCGTCTCGGGGTCGGTCCGCCGGGCGAGTTCGGCCCGCAGGATGTCGATGCGGCCCTGGAGGAGTCTGCGCACATAGCTCAGATCGGCCTCGTCGCGCTGCGCGTCACGACGCAGCGCCCGCAGCTCCGGCAGCCCGAGCGCGGTGGTCGGGGCCGGCGCCCCCTGGGTCTCGGCCGTGCGCTGCGCGGGCGGTCGTACCGCGGCAGCTGCGACGGAAGCGGGTGATGCAGGTACGGAGGTACCAGAAGTATTCATACGAACGAGTCCGTCCCCTCGACCGGTGCGGCGCACCCGCACCGCCTGCGTGCATGGTGCCACTCTCCGTGGCCCCCATGCAGTCCCACTCCACCCGATCGGCCCCGGATGGATGCACGCCTGGTACACAGGTGGTATGCGAGCAGTGGTGCAGAGGGTGGACGGCGCGAGCGTCGTCGTGGGCGGCGAGACCGTGGGCGAGATCGTCGGCGAAGGGCTGTGCGTGCTGGTCGGGGTGACCCACGACGACACGCCGGAGAAGGCCGCGCTGCTGGCGCGCAAGCTGTGGTCCGTACGGATCCTGGAGAGCGAGAAGTCCTGCAGTGACAACGGCGCACCGCTGCTGGTGATCTCGCAGTTCACGCTCTACGGCGACGCCCGCAAGGGCCGGCGTCCCACGTGGAACGCGGCGGCGCCGGGCCCGGTGGCCGAGCCGCTGGTCGACGAGGTGGTCGCGCAGCTGCGGGCGCTGGGTGCGACGGTGGCGACGGGCCGGTTCGGGGCGGACATGCGGGTCTCGCTGACGAACCACGGTCCGTTCACCATCGTCGTCGACGTCTGAGGCGTCCGCTCCCCCGTCCGATGCCCCGTTGCTCCGCGCGCGGGACGTGACGTCCCCTCGCCGGACCGTCGGCGGGCCGACGGGGGCCGGGTGGGGCAGCGTGGGCGCATGGCTTCCGGAACGCGTCCTCTCGCCGTGGTGGCCTGCCTCTTCACGGCGGTGCAACTCCTGCTCGTGGCCCCCGGGTCCGGTATCGGGTGGGACGAGGCTGTCTACGCCAGCCAGGTCAGCCCGTACGTGCCGGCCGCCTTCTTCAGCGCCCCGCGTGCCCGCGGCATCACCTTCCTGGCCGCCCCGGCCGCCGCCCTCAGCCAGGACCCGATCGCCCTTCGGGTGTGGTTCGCGCTGCTCTCCGGGAGCGCGCTCTTCGGGTCGTTCCGGGTCTGGCTGACGATCCTGCGGCCCGCGGTCGTGGTGACGGCGGCCGCGCTGTTCGCGAGTCTGTGGATCACTCTGCTCTACGGTCCGCAGGTCATGCCCAACCTGTGGGTGGCCTACGGGTCCGTCGTGGCGGTCGCCTGCTTCCTGCTGCCGCCCTCGCGCCGCGCGCACGCGGGCCTCGCCGCCGCCCTGGCCCTGGTCGCGCTCATGCGCCCCTCCGACGCGGTGTGGCTCGCCCTGCCCCTCGCGGTGGCCGCGCTCGCCGCCCGCACACCGGTCCGGCTGCTCCCGCTCGCGGCCGGAGTCGGGCTGGGCGCGCTCCCGTGGGTGGTGGAGGCGTACCTGCGCTACGGCGGGCTCGCGGCCCGGCTGCACCGGGCCGGGGAGATCCAGGGCGGCTTCAGCGGGCAGTTCGCCTTCGGCGCCCAGCTGCGGGCCATGTCCGGCCGTACGCTGTGCCGCCCGTGCAGCGACGTGGCGTGGGGCCGTCCCGAGCTCGCCCTGTGGTGGTTCGCGCTGCCGGTGGCCGTCGCGGCCGGGATCGCCGTCGCACGGGGGCGGCGCCGCCCGCTGGTGCTGGCCACCGCGGCGGCCGTCTCCGTATCGGTGCCGTACCTGTTCCTCATCGGGTACGCGGCGCCCCGCTTCCTGCTGCCGGCGTACGCGCTGCTCGCCCTGCCCGCGGCGCAGGCGCTCGTGCACGCCGCCCGGACCTGGCGGCGGCCCGCCGTGGCCGTTCTCGCCGTCGCCCTGGCCGGGCACCTCGCCGTGCAGTACGCGGTGCTCCACCGGGCGGCGGACCGCTACCGGGTCGTGCGCACGGCGTACGCGCGCACCGCCGCGGAGCTGCACCGGCACGGCGTACACCCGCCCTGCACGGTCAGCGGCCACGAGGCGGTCCGCGTGGCCTACGCGCTGGGCTGCTCCTCGCGGCAGGTCGGCGGCCACGACGGGAGCATCGACGCCGACGGGCTCGGGGCGATGGCCTGCGGCCGGCCGGTGGTGCTGCTGACGTCCGGCGGAGCACCGCCTCCGGCGTTCGCCCGCGCATGGCGTCCCCACGGTCTGAGCCCGCTCCCGGGAACCCGTTCCCTGCACGCGTACCTGCCCCCGGCGTGCGCCGGCCCGGGCGACCGGGGCGGCCCGGACCACTCGGGAGACCCGGGCGGCCCGGGTCTCCCTTCCGTGATCCGCCGGGACGGTCCTTAGGGCGCTACGACGACCTCCTGCGCGGCGGCCGTCTTCCCGACCAGCAGCGGCGCGTCGACCGGCACGTTCCGCTTGACCAGCGCGAGCGCGATCGGGCCCAGCTCGTGATGGCGGACGGCCGTGGTCACGAAGCCGAGCTGGCGGCCGTCCTCGCCGTCCGCGGCGAGCCGGACCGGGGCGCCGTGCGCCGGAAGCACCACCTCCGAGCCGTCCAGGTGCAGGAAGACCAGGCGGCGCGGGGGCTTGCCCAGGTTGTGGACGCGGGCCACCGTCTCCTGGCCGCGGTAGCACCCCTTCTGCAGGTGCACGGCGGTGCCGATCCAGCCCAGCTCGTGCGGGATGGTGCGGTGGTCGGTCTCCAGGCCGAGCCGCGGCCGGTGCGCCTCGACGCGCAGGGCCTCGTAGGCGATGAGCCCCGCGGCCGGGCCGTGCGAGGCGGCGAACGACTCCAGTTCGGCGCGGGGCAGGAAGACGTCGCGGCCGTGCGCGGTCTCCCGTACGACGTGCTCCTTGGCGACCTCGGCGATGGAGCCGGCCGGCAGGTGCACGACCGCGAACTCCTCGGTGCGGTCGGCGACTTCGACGCGGTAGAAGAACTTCATCGACTCCAGGTAGGCGATCAGCTCCCCCTGCGTGCCGGGCTCCACGTGCGCCCAGGTGGTCTCGCCGTCGTCGACGAGGTAGAGCGCGTGCTCGATGTGACCGTTCGCGGAGAGGATCAGCGCCTCGGTGGCCTGGCCGGCCAGCAGCTCGGTGAGGTGCTGGGTGAGCAGCAGGTGCAGCCAGCTCAGCCGCTCCGGCCCGGAGACGGTGACGACTCCGCGGTGCGAGAGGTCGACGAAGCCGCGCCCCTCTGCGAGCGCGCGCTGTTCGCCGTACAACTCGCCGTAGTGGGCGGCGACGCCCTCGTCGCGGCCTTCGGCCTGCACGGCGCCGGGGAGATGGAGCAAGGGGCTGCTGGTCATGGGACCAAGCGTACGACCCGGCTACGCCTGACCGGCACGCTGTTTCGCCGCGCATGTGCGGCACAGCCCGAAGATCGCGAAGTGCTTCATGTCGGTCTCGAAGCCGAAGGCGCTGCGGAGCTTCGCCGTGAACTCGGCGGCGACGTCCACGTCCGCCTCGATGACGTCGGCGCAGTCGCGGCACACCAGGTGCATGTGGTGGTGCCGGTCGGCGAGGTGGTAGGTGGGGGCCCCGTGTCCGAGGTGGGCGTGCGAGACGAGGCCGAGCTCCTCCAGGAGCTCCAGCGTCCGGTAGACGGTGGAGATGTTGACCCCGGAGGCGGTCTTGCGCACGTGGGCGAGGATCTCGTCCGGGGTGGCGTGCTCCAGCGTGTCGACCGCCTCCAGCACGAGCTGGCGCTGCGGGGTCAGCCGGTAGCCGCGCTGCCGCAGATCGGCCTTCCAGTCGGTGCCTTCGCTGCTCTCGGTGCTCACCACCCGGCCAGTGTAAGCGCGGGAAGGGGACCGCGGGTCGGCCCCGTGGTCCCCTTCTGCACAGCCTGTGGACGGATCGGTCAGCGGATCGGTCAGCGGAAGAAGGCGATGCCGTCGTCCGGCATGTCCGGAAGGTTGCGCGCCATCTCGGCGACCTCCTCCGGCGTGACGACCTTCTTGAGCTGGGCCGACATGTACGGACGCAGCTCGACGTCCGGGGTGGCCTTCTCGCCGACCCACATGAGGTCGCTCTTCACGTAGCCGTAGAGCCGCTTGCCCCCGCTGTACGGGCCGGAGGCGGCGGTGCGGGCGACCGCGTCGGTGACCAGGTCGATCTGGGGCTTCTGGTCGGCGAGCTCGCCGTACCAGACCTCGACGACGCCCTGGTCGCGGACCATGACGATCTCGACCTTGCGGTCCTTGTCGATGCGCCAGTAACCCGACTCGGACTCCAGCGGCCGCACCTTCTTGCCCTCGGCGTCGAGGACCCAGGTGTGGGAGGTGTACTCCAGGAAGTCCCGGCCGTCGTGGCTGAAGACGACCTCCTGGCCGAAGTTGCACTTCTCCTCACCGGGGAAGTCGAAGACTCCCGCACCCTCCCAGTTGCCGAGGAGGAAGGCGAGGGGGACGAGGCCCGGGTTCAGGTCGGACGGGATCTGGATCATGAATGGCTGCTCAGGCGATCTGTGGGAGGGGTTCCGGGGCGGTCTGCTGGGCGCAAGCTCAGCGCTGACCCTGATACAGCTTCTTGACGGCCAGGCCGGTGAAAGCCATGACGCCGACGCAGACCAGGACCAGCAGGGAGGTGAAGACTGCCTCAAGCACGGGGTGCTCCTCGGAATTCGTTCGGGGGGTACGGGCCGGTTCCCAAGCCTACTGGCCCGGGGACCGGCGCACGGTGTGAGGTGGGCCGTAGCCCGTCGCCCCCGGCGGTCAGCCCAGCAGCTGGCCCTGAAGGATCACCGTCTGGTGGAGGGGGACGGTGGCCACCTTTCCCCTGCGGGTCTGGAAGACGACGGCCTGAAGGTCACCTGACCGGACGCACCCGGCCCGGACCTGCTCGTCACCGGGGTCGCCGGCCTCCGCGAAGAGGGTGGTGCCGCGAAGGTCCGGCGGGCGCTGGTCCTCCTTGGCCTGCGTCCACGCAGGGTCCGCCTCCATCCCGCCGACACCGTGGGGCTTCATGCTGAGGCCGCAGCCCCCGAAGGCGTCAACGAAGCCGGAGGAGTGGAAACGCAGCAGGTAGATCCGGGTACGGGTACCGTCCGGCATCACCCAGCCGCGGGCCACGATCTGGCGCAGGCCGTCGTCTGCGAAGGCCTGCTTCATCTCCTCGCGAACGGTCGTGTCGTACTCCTCCAGGAAGGTGTCCTGGGACACCGCCTGATCCTTCTCCAGCTTCAACGCCGGGTCCTGCGCGGACCCCTTCGGGGCCGGGAGGAGGAGCTGCGCGGTGGACGCGTAGTGGATGCCGTCCTTGTTGTCCGGGGCGAAGGGCAGGGCGGCGCCGGGCGGCAGCGTGGGCTTGGCCAGCGCCGGGTAGACCCAGCGGCCGTCGTCCTGGGTGGACAGGCCGGGGACGTCGGTGCGCTCGGGCCGCGTGATCCCGTACGCGACGCCCGTGCCGGCGACGGCGAAGACGGCGACGGCGGCGGTCCAGCGCAGGAGGGAGAACAGCTTGCGGCGGTCCTTCGGCGCGGGCGGGGGCACGGGGGCCTGCGGCGCCGTGGCGTCCCCCGGAGCCTCCGGCTGGACGGACACCGCCTCCGGCGGGGCGACGGCGCCGGCTTCGGCGCCCGCAGCCGCCTCGACGACCTCGGCGCCGTCGGTCGCCTCGACGACTTCGGCGCCGTCGGTCGCCTCGACGGCCTCCGAGGCGGCTCCTGTGGTGTTCTGCTCGATCACACGGACTCCCCGGGGGACTTCAGGTGGTTCAGCTGGTTCTTGAAGAGCGCGACGGCCTCAGCGCTGGAGAAGGGCTTGGGACCATAGGCGCGGAAGTTGACCAGCACATCGCCCTGGACCGCCACGCAGTCGAGCGAGTCGATCTTCTCCTTCTTCTCCTCACCGATGGCGAGGAGCGAGCACTTGGCGTCCGGGAATCCGTCCACCGCAGGCGCGTCGCGGCCGTCGCCGGTCAGGCCGAGGATCTTCTTGGAGACCTCGGAGAACTTGCCGAGGGCCTGCGGGTCGGCCTGCATGATGCGGACCTCCAGCACCACCTCCCCGTCCGACCTGGTGTAGCTGCGCCCGGCGAGGCCCTTGAGCTTCAGCTCGGCCATCGCCTCGTCGCGCTTCTTGCGCTCGGTGCTGGACAGACCCTTGCGGGAGTCCTTGAAGCCCTGGACGGCGCTCTCGCCGGAGACGAAGAAGTTGTTGCCGTCGTCGGCGAGGTCGGGACCCAGGGTGAAGGCGTTCGGTATCGGCAGCAGCTTGCCCGACAGGTCGTTCGGAGGAACGGGAGCCGGCGTCTCGGCCTCGGCGGGGAGCTCGCCCGCGGCGGACCAGTAGCGGGTGGGCGCGGTCCGGTCGGCGTCCCCGATCGCGGAGGCGGCCCATGCACCGCCGCCCACGAGCAGGGCCGCGGCCGTTGCGGCGGCGATCAGGCCGGCCTTCCTGCGGTCGACCGTGCGCGCGGGCTCGGCCTGCGCGGCCGGCTCCGGCCCGGCCTCGGCCGGAGCCGCCCAGGCCGACAAGTCATCCGGCGCCGTGGCCGGAACCGGAACCGTAGCCGTAGCCGTAGCCGGGGTCGTCTCGTTCTGCGGCTCGGTCACAGTCGCTCCAGCTGTCGCTTGGCCAGGTCGAGGATGTCCTTCTCCGAGACCTTTCCGCGGTTGTCGAAGTAGTAGATGTCCAGGACGATGTCGCCGCGACGCGCGATGGCGCGCCCTCCGCGGATCGGGTGGTAACCCGGCTCCTGCATCGCCTCCGAGTTCACCCAGACGTGCCCGAGCTCCCCGGAGAGGCCCGGAATGGTCACGCCCTCGTTGCCCGCGTACTTCTTCTCGGGCATGTAGGCGGACTGGTCCTTCTGGTAGTTGTCCGCGCCCGAGAGGTCGTTGAACTGCAGCAGGTGGACTTCGACGAAGACGCGGTCGCCCTGCGCCCACGACGTCGAGGCGAGCCGTCGGACGCCGTCCGTCGCGAGGTTGCCGAAGGCCGCGTCCGGTTCCTCGAAGTACGTCGAGAAGGAGTCGAGCGACATGTAGCCGGCCCCGTCGACCTTCGCCCCGCTCGGCGCCTCGATCAGCAGCTTGCCGAGGTCGTCGTCGGTCTTGTGCCAGCGGTTGGCGTTGATCGTCCGGTTCGTCGTGGTGTCGTTCGGCGCGAGCGCCTTCGGCGTCACCAGCGTCTGCTGGGCCAGCGGCGGCAGCGGGGTGGGTTCGCGGTGGTACTGGACCGCGTAACCGGTGATCGTCCCGGCGAGGACGCCGAGTACGGCCGCGCCTGCGATCAGCAGGGTCGTACGGCTCCGGCGGCGGCTCGGTGAGGCGGCGACGGGCGCCTCGGAGACCGGGTCCGGAGTGTCCGATTCCGGTGTGGTCTCCGCCTCTTTCCGCTGCTCAGAGATGGTCTGTTCATGTTCCAAGGGAGTCCCCCCGCAGGACTGGAGGCGCGAGTCGGTTACCCGCGCGTACCCATGACCCGCCCCAGGGGGGAGCAGTTGTATGAATGCTTATTACATTCTTATCTCGCGCCCGCCTCAGTCCTCGTGGCGCCGCTTTCCGTCCAGTTCGTCCCACCACTCGTCGGACTTCGGATCGCCCGAGGGATCGTCCCACCAGCGGTCGTCCGGGCCGCGCCGGTTGGCGATCATCGCGGCGACCGGAGGGATGACCATGGCGACCACGCACATGGCCACCGCCGCCTCCACCGACAGCAGGCGCACGAAGGACCAGGCGGAGACGAAGAGGACGAGGCATCCGCCCATCAGCAGGAAGTAGGCACGTCGGCGCCGGGCGTACATGGTTCCAGCGTAGAGCGGGGCCCCGCGAACACAAGGCGGACGGCACGAAGGGCCGCACCCCGTTCCAGTGGCGTCCAACCCCCGGGGGTGCGGCCCTTCGGCCGATCAATCAGGCGATCGCAAGAGCGGCGAGAGCGGTGCTCAGACCGCGATCGCCACGTCCGTCACGCCGCCGGCCTCGGCGACCACGACGGCACGGTCCGCCTGGCCACCCGGGACGAGCGCGCGCAGCGTCCAGGAGCCGGTGGCGGCGTAGAAGCGGAACTGGCCGGTCGCCGAGGTCGGGACCTCGGCCGTGAACTCGCCGGTCGAGTCCAGCAGCCGCACGTAACCGCTGACGGGCTCGCCGTCCTTGGTCACCTGGCCCTGGATCGCCGTCTCACCGGGCTTGAGCGTCGCGAGGTCGGGCCCGCCGATCTGTGCTCCACACATGTTCTCTGTCCTGTCCTGGAGAGGTCGTCTACGAGGGCGTCGCGTGCCCGGGATTACTTGTTGGGGCCGAGCTCGATCGGCACGCCGACGAGCGAGCCGTACTCGGTCCAGGAACCGTCGTAGTTCTTGACGTTCTCCTGGCCCAGGAGCTCGTGCAGCACGAACCACGTGAGCGCGGAGCGCTCACCGATGCGGCAGTAGGCGATGGTGTCCTTCGCCAGGTCGACCTGCTCGGTCTCGTAGAGAGCCTTGAGCTCGTCGTCCGACTTGAAGGTGCCGTCGTCGTTGGCGTTCTTCGACCACGGGATGTTGCGGGCGCTCGGCACGTGGCCGGGACGCTGCGACTGCTCCTGCGGAAGGTGCGCCGGGGCGAGCAGCTTGCCCGAGAACTCGTCGGGCGAACGGACGTCGACCAGGTTCAGGGAGCCGATCGCGGCCACGACGTCGTCGCGGAAGGCGCGGATCGAGGTGTCCTGGGCCTTGGCCTTGTACGCGGTGGCCGGGCGGTTCGGGACGTCCTTGCCGTCGACCAGGTCGCGGGAGTCGAGCTCCCACTTCTTGCGGCCGCCGTCGAGGAGCTTCACGTCCTGGTGGCCGTAGAGCTTGAAGTACCAGTAGGCGTAGGACGCGAACCAGTTGTTGTTGCCGCCGTAGAGGACGACGGTGTCGTCATTGGAGATGCCCTTGGCGGAGAGGAGCTTCTCGAAGCCCTCCTGGTCCACGAAGTCGCGGCGGACCGGGTCCTGGAGGTCGCTCTTCCAGTCGATCCGGACGGCGTTGGTGATGTGGTTCTTGTCGTACGCGGACGTGTCCTCGTCCACCTCGACGATGACGACGTTCGCGTCGTTCAGGTGGGCCTCGACCCAGTCGGCGTCTACGAGGACGTCGCTGCGGCTCATGGTGTTCTCCTCCGGGGCAGTGTGCGGCGGGGCGGTGCTGGTGTCGCGATGGCTGCGTGCCTGCAGGTGCGCTCGAGGTCCTGCGCGGGGAGGCGACAGGGGGATCAGGAGGCGGGTGCGGTCACGCGGGAAGGGCCGTGGGGCCGTCGTCCGGCTGATGGAGCGGATGCGCTCACAGGTCACATGGATCGACAGAGCATGGCGGCGACGCGACACAGGTCAACTGCCCGTCGCTTCGTGAGGTCCGCCTGCTGATGCTTCATAGCCATGGATCGTAGGGACGAATCAGCCGCCCTGTCACCGGCGTGTCATATGTCGAGACAGGATCGTCCGAATAGTGGGATGCCAACCGGCCCGGCGGTCCCCGCGGCCGCTCCCGGGGCCCGCCGCAGGCCCGCCCTTCTGCGGATCGGACCGCGCCGTCTCACGATCCGGCCACCACCACGTTCGAGCCGCCCAGGGTGAGGTGCACACCGGCCTCGTCCGAGGTCAGGGCCGAGAGGTGCAGCCCGGCCGGCAGGCCGCTCCCCAGATTTCGGTCGAAGTCCGTCTTCTTGCGGATCAGCTTCTCGACGCCGGGGATCCCCTCACCCGGCACCTCGTCGGCCCGCACCCGGACGATCTTGCCGCCCTTTCCGTCCTTCGCGTCCTCGAGGGTGATGGTCGACACCACGCTGCGCGTCAAGGTCCTGCCGAGGACGTCCACCGCCGCGGTGACCTTCACCTTGCCCGGCGCCCCGCCGTAGGAAAGGGTCGCGCCGGTCTGGGAGGCCTCGGTCAGATCCGCGTACGTGATGAGCCCGGTGCCCTCGGCACGCTGCGCGGTGCCGCCGCTGTAGTCGTCGTCGAGCTTCACCCGGTGGAAGCTCGCGTCGAGCTGCGAGAGCCGCGTCTTACGGCCCTCGGCGGTGACCTCCACGCCCCTGAGCTTGAGGTCGACCCGGTCCAGGTCATGGCTGAGCGCCTGGGTCAGGAAGGGGAATCCGCGGATCTCCACCTCCGAGGTGCCGGCCAGGCCCTGCCGGGCCTGTATGCGGTCGGCCAGCCGGTTCTCGACGTAGCCGACCGCCCAGCGGTCCACCCCGGCGAACAGGGCGCCCAGCACCACTCCGATGATCACGATGACGCGCAGAGCACGCACGTGCCCTCCCCCTACTAGTTGGTACGTGCGTTCTAGTGGACCATGTCGGGCCGTCAGGAGGCCGTCAGGAGGCCGTCAGGAGAGGTCGGAAGCGCACAGGAGGCGGTCAGCAGCCCCTGTGGCTCCCTCGCAGGTCAGCCCACCACCCGGCCGATCAGGTACACCGCGGGAGCGGCCACCGCAAGCGGCAGCGCGACGCCGGCCGTCATGTGCACGAACTTCGACGGGTAGTCGTACGCCGCCACGCGCAGCCCGATCAGCGCGCACACGCCGGCGACCAGGCCGAGCAGCGCCCCGCCCACTCCGACGGAGGTCAGCCCGCCGACCGCGACGCCCGCACCGGCGGCCGCGGCCAGCGAAACGCCGACCGAGGCAGCCGTGGGCAGCGGCAGCGCACGGGCGAAGACGGCGACCGCGACGGCGGCCGCACCGACGGTGACGGCGGCGGAATCGGCCGCCAGGTAGCCGGCGCAGACGATGGCGAGGGCGGCCGAGGCCACCGAGGCCATCAGCCCGTACATCCGCTCGTCGGGGTCGGCGTGGCTGCGCAGCTGGAGCACGAGGGTGAGCAGCACCCAGGCGCCGAGGGTGCCGACGATCGCGCCGGGGCCGTACGTACGGTCCACCGCGAGCACGGCCACGTCGGCGACCACCGCCCCGGCGAAGGCGAGGGCGATGCCCTGGCGAGCCGGCCACATGCCGTTGAGGCGGAACCAGCCGGCCGCGGTGAGCCCCTGGAGGGCGATCAGCGGCACGAGCAGTGCGAACTGCCCGAGGGCGGCGGCCGCGGCGAGCAGGAGGCCGAGGGCGGCGGTCAGTATGGCCGGCTGCGGGCCGGGATCGATGATCGGCGACCTGCCCTCGGCGCGGGCCTGGGCCGGGTCGACGGCGCGCACGGTGTTCCCTGCGAGGGTGGGCGGGGACCAGGCGGTGGCCTCCGGCGCCTCGGGTGCTGCGGGCGTTTCGGCGGCCGGCGCGGCCGCCTGCGGCGGGAGGTACGCGGTCTGCTCGGCGCCGGCCGCCTCCCGCGCGGGGCCGGGCACCGGCGGCAGGTAGGCCGTCTCGCCGGCCGGGGCCGACTGCTCCGCGGGGCCGGGGTAGGGCGGCAGGTAGGCCGTCTCGTCGGCCGGGGACGGGACCGCCCCGCCCTGGCCTCGCTGGGACCAGTCCTGGGCGGCGGCCGGAGCCGGAGCCGGTGCCTCGTCGCGGAACCAGCCCTCCGGTACGGCCGGCTGCTGCGCCGGACCGGGGTACGGCGGCAGATAGGCGGTCTCCTCCGCCGGAGCCGACTGCTGCGCGGGATTCGGATACGGCGGCGGATAGGCCGTCTCGGCGGCCGAGACGGGCATCCCCGCGCCCGGGCCGCCCTGGGACCAGTCCTGGACGGGGGCCGGGGCGGGAGCGGCATCGGGGGCCGGGGCCTGGAACTCGTCCCGGAACCAGCCCTCCGGGGCCACGGCCTGCTGTCCGGACTCCGAGACCGGCGGCCGGTACGCGGCCTCCTCGACCGGCGCCGGATAGGAGTACGGCGCGTAGGGGTCGGCGGGGCCCTGGCCGGAGCCGTCGGGCCAGGGCACACCCGTACCGCCGGCCGGGGCCGGGGCGGGGGCCTCGTCGCGGAACCAGCCCTCCGGCGCCACCGGCTGCCCAGGCACCGCGCCCAGCGGCGGATGCAGCGGCTGGTGGCTGGTGTCCCAGGTGTCGGACTGCCAGGTCTGGGTCCCGTACGGATCCTGCTGCTGGTGCTGCTGGTCTTGCTGCTGCTGCTGCTGTTGCTGCTGTTGCTGCTGTTGCTGCTGCTCCTGCTGCGCGTAGTACTGCTGACGCTGCTGTCGCTGCTGTTCCTCGGGCGTGCTCATGGGCTCCCGCTCACCCGCCCGCGAACGGCGGAAGCACCTCGACGGTGCCTCCCTCGGTCAGCAGGACGGCATCGTGCGGGCGCTTGCCCACAGGCTCGTCGTTCACCAGGAAGGAGCAGCGCAGCAGGACCCGGCTCAGCTCCCCGGGATGGCGTTCCCGCACGGCGTCGAGCGCCTCGGCCAGTGTGCGCGCCGAGTACGGCTCCTCCGCCGTCTCGGCCGCGGCCTTGGCCGCCGCCCAGTAGCGGATGGTTCCGGTTGCCACTGCAGCTCCTATCGTCGGCTCTCTACCGTCGGCCTCCATGATGGCCCCTCCCACCGCTCGCCCCGGCGTGCCCCGACGCGCCGGGTGTGCGCCCGGCCGGCCGGGCCGTACCGCTCGGCCGCCCCCCGATCCGGTGAAACCGGGGCATACGCAGGGCACGAGCGTGGCAGGAACCACAGAAGAGGAAACGGAAGAGCTCGGCCGCGAAACGACGGGTGGGCTATTCTGCTTGGCGAGAGGATCCGGGCAACGTTGCCCCCGGGTCCTTTTGTGCTTTCAGCGCGTTGAACGAACCGAGAACAGCGGTATCCATGCGGACCCCAGGGCGCGGGGACCGCCGGGGCACCGGGCAAGCCGTACGAAGCAGTACCGCGCACGTCCTCGACGGGACCGAGGAGGAACCGACGTGATGGACCAGCGATCCGTGTACCACCGTCCGACCCGGGCAGGTGGTCGGACATGAGCTCACTCCTTCTGCTCACCAACGCCCTACAGCCTTCCACCGAGGTGCTGCCCGCGCTCGGCCTGCTGCTGCACAACGTCCGGGTGGCCCCGGCCGAGGGCCCGGCCCTCGTGGACACCCCGGGTGCCGACGTCATCCTCGTGGACGGGCGCCGCGACCTGCCGCAGGTGCGGTCGCTGTGCCAGCTGCTCCGCTCCACCGGGCCCGGCTGTCCGCTGATCCTCGTCGTCACCGAGGGCGGCCTGGCGGCCGTCACCGCCGACTGGGGCATCGACGACGTCCTCCTGGACACCGCCGGCCCCGCCGAGGTCGAGGCGCGGCTGCGGCTCGCCACGGGCCGCCAGCAGATGGGCTCGGACGATTCCCCGATGGAGATCCGCAACGGCGATCTCTCGGTGGACGAGGCCACGTACTCCGCCAAGCTCAAGGGGCGGGTGCTGGACCTCACCTTCAAGGAGTTCGAGCTGCTCAAGTACCTCGCGCAGCACCCGGGCCGCGTCTTCACCCGCGCCCAGCTGCTGCAGGAGGTCTGGGGCTACGACTACTTCGGCGGCACCCGGACCGTCGACGTCCACGTACGGCGTCTGCGCGCCAAGCTGGGTCCCGAGCACGAGTCGCTGATCGGTACGGTCCGCAACGTCGGCTACCGCTTCGTCACGCCGGAGAAGGTCGAGCGGGCGGCGGCGGAGGCCAAGGCCCAGGCGGCGGCGGAGGCCAAAGCCCAGGCGGTGGCGGCCCAGGCCTCCGCGCAGACCGCCGCGCAGGACGCGGCTACCGTCACCCGATCGGCGGAAGAGCCTGTGAGCATCAACTCCGCGGGACGCCCTGCCCAGAGGTAGGTCACCCCGCGTAGACTGCCGCGCGTGGCCAAGGTGACGCGGGATGACGTGGCGCGACTTGCGGGTACTTCTACCGCCGTCGTGAGCTATGTCATCAACAACGGACCCCGGCCGGTTGCCCCGGCCACGCGCGAGCGTGTCCTCGCCGCGATCAAGGATCTGGGCTACCGCCCGGACCGGGTCGCCCAGGCGATGGCATCGCGGCGCACCGACCTCATAGGCATGATCGTCCCCGACGCCCGTCAGCCGTTCTTCGCGGAGATGGCGCATGCGGTCGAACAGGCCGCCGCCGAGCGCGGGAAAATGGTGCTGGTCGGCAACTCCGACTACCGGGACGAGCGCGAGGTCCACTACCTGCGCGCCTTCCTCGGCATGCGCGTCTCGGGCCTGATCCTGGTCAGCCAGGGCATGAGCGAGCGCGCGGCCTCGGAGATCGAGGCCTGGGACGCACGGGTCGTGCTGCTGCACGAGCGCCCGGAGGCGATCGACGACGTCGCCGTCGTCACGGACGACATCGGCGGCGCGCAGCTCGCCACCCGCCACCTTCTGGAACACGGGCACGAGTACGTGGCCTGCCTCGGCGGCGTCGAGACCACCCCGGAGGTCGGCGACCCGGTTGCCGACCACGTCGAGGGCTGGCGCCGGGCGATGCTGGAATCCGGCCGCTCGACCGAGGGGCGGCTCTTCCAGGCCCCGTACAACCGCTACGACGCGTACCGGGTGGCCCTGGAGGTGCTGTCCGGCCCGGACCGCCCGCCGGCCATCTTCTGCGCCACGGACGACCAGGCGATCGGTCTGCTGCGCGCGGCGCGGGAGCTCCGGATCGACGTGCCCGGGGAACTGGCCGTGGCGGGCTTCGACGACGTCAAGGAGGCGGCCCTCACGGACCCGCCCCTGACCACCATCGCGTCGGACCGTCCGGCGATGGCCCGCGCGGCGGTGGACCTCGTGCTGGACGACTCGCTCCGCGTGGCCGGCTCCCGCCGTGAACGCCTGAAGCAGTTCCCGTCGGCCCTGGTGATCCGCCGCTCCTGCGGCTGCCGCTGACGCCGGCCCCGCCGTCCGCGTTCCGCAGTTCCGCAGTTCCGCAGTTCCGCAGTTCCGCAGCACGGCTTACATCGGGCCTACGAGGTTCTGTCGGGCTTCTCAGGCCAGGCTCAGGAAGCTCTCATGATCGGCTACCAGAGTCGTCACCATGACCGACAGCTTCCGCCGCGAAGGCGAGTACCCGCGACAGGACCGCCCCACCCCGCACGCGCCGTTCGGCGAGGACTGGCAGCGGGGCCGTGAGCAGCCGGCGCAGGAGGCCGCGGCCGGGGCGTACCCGCCGCCGCCCTCGTACCCGCCCGCGGCCCCCGGCTGGCACGAGGCACACCGGTCCCCGGTCATCCGCGGCGAGACGGTCCCGGCCGCGGCACCGGCCGCCGACGCAGGAGGCGCCCGCACCGGCGCCCCCCAGGGCCCGGCCCACGCCGCCGCCCCCGCCCCCCGCGCCAAGCGGCCCCTCGCGCTGCTGACCGCCGTCGCCCTCACCGCGGCCCTGGTCGGTGGCGGCACGGCGGCCGCCGTCCAGCAGCTGGTGGACCGGCAGAGCGTCGGCGGCGGCGGTGTCAACGGCACCAACGTCTCGCAGTCGTACACCGGCACCGTCACCGGCGTAGCCGAACAGGTCAGCCCCTCGGTCGTCCGCATCGACACCCGCACCGCGTCCGGCCAGGGCACCGGCTCCGGCATCGTCATCACCGCCGACGGCGAGATCGTCACCAACAACCACGTCGTGAGCGGCGCCGCCGAGATCCAGGTGACGATGAGCGACGGCAAGACGTACAAGGCCACCCTCGTCGGCGCCGACCCCGACAAGGACCTGGCCCTGATCAAGCTTCAGGGCGCCACCGGCCTCAAGCCCGCCAAGCTCGGCGACTCCGGCCACGTGAAGGTCGGCGACCAGGTCGTCGCCATCGGCTCGCCCGACGGCCTCACCGGCACCGTGACCAGCGGCATCGTCTCCGCGCTGGACCGCGAGGTGAAGGTGCCGAAGTCGGAGCGGCAGTCCCCGCAGAGCCGGCAGCAGGACGGCGACGGCTGGCCCTTCTCCTTCGGCGGACGGCAGTTCAACGGGGACACCGGCTCGGACACCACCTCGTACAAGGCGCTCCAGACGGACGCCTCCCTCAACCCCGGCAACTCCGGCGGCGCCCTGGTCAACATGAACGGCGAGATCGTGGGCATGCCCTCCGCGATCTACTCCCCCGCCTCCAGCAGCGCCACGGCCGGCAGCGTCGGCCTCGGCTTCGCCATCCCGGTCAACACGATCAAGGCCGACCTGGACTCCCTGCGCAAGGGCGGCCCCGGCGGAACGGGTTCCTCCTCCACCGGCGGCAGCGGCTCCACGGCCGACGGCTTCGGCACTTCCCTCTAGGGCGGGTCCTTCGGATCTCGTCGGCCGAGCCCGCGGTGTCCGGTGCCGTGCATCGCAAGGCCGGACGTACTCGGGAGCCCCGACAACGCCGCGAGGTGCGGTGCCGGGCAGCGCGGGCCCGGCAAGATCCGAAAGACACCCCTGGGGCCGTGCGAGGCTGGAGGCGCCGCCACGTGCCGCATGCCACGGCCGAACACCACTCCTGGGAGACCCATCCATGAATGCCGCCGAAGGCGAAGCGCGGATCCTCGTCGTCGACGACGAACCGGCCGTCCGGGAGGCCCTGCGCCGCAGCCTCGCCTTCGAGGGGTATGCCGTGCAGACCGCCGTCGACGGGCTCGACGCCCTCGACCGGGCGGGCTCGTACTCCCCCGACCTGATCGTCCTGGACATCCAGATGCCCCGGATGGACGGGCTCACGGCGGCCCGCCGACTGCGCGGCGCCGGCAGCGTCACGCCGATCCTGATGCTCACCGCCCGCGACACCGTCGGCGACCGCGTCACCGGCCTGGACGCGGGCGCCGACGACTACCTCGTCAAGCCGTTCGAGCTGGACGAGCTCTTCGCACGCGTCCGCGCCCTGCTGCGCCGCAGTTCGTACGCCGCCCCGCGGGCCGGCGGCGAGAGCCACGAGGACGCCCTGACCTTCGGCGACCTGCGCATGGACCTCGCGACCCGCGAGGTCACCCGGGCCGGGCGCCCGGTGGAGCTGACCCGTACCGAGTTCACGCTGCTGGAGATGTTCCTCGCGCACCCGCGCCAGGTTCTGACCCGCGAGCAGATCCTCAAGACCGTCTGGGGCTTCGACTTCGAGCCCAGCTCCAACTCCCTGGACGTGTACGTGATGTACCTGCGCCGCAAGACCGAGGCCGGAGGCGAGCCCCGCCTCGTCCACACCGTGCGCGGGGTGGGCTACGTCCTGCGCGCCGGCGAGAGCGGGCCCGAGTGAGCCCGGTCGCCCGGTTCCGCGCGCTGCCGCTGCGCTCCCGGCTGGCCCTGCTGGTCACGGTGGCGGTGGCCCTCGCCGTCGCGGCCGTGGCCGCGGTGTCGTGGGTGATGGTGCGCACCCAACTCCGCGAACAGTTGGACAGTTCGCTGCGCGCCACCGACGCTGCCGCCCAGGCCAACCAGGTCTACGCCAAGCTGCGCTGTGTCGCGGATCCGGCCCTGCCGGACCAGTCGGCCAACAACCTCAGCGCCCAGGTGCAGATCGTGCTGCCGGACGGCGGCCACTGCTGGGTCGACGGCAACAACACCCTGAAGGTCACCGCCATCGACCTGGAGGTCGCCCAGCGCCGGCGCGGCCCCGTGCTCTACGACACGACCACCACCGAGGGCGTGCCCGTCCGCGTCTACACCCAGCCCGCCCACGTGGGCACCCAGCCCGCCGCGCTGTCCGTCGCCAAGCCGCTCGCCGACGTCGACAAGCCCCTGTCCACCCTGGCCTGGGTGCTGCTCCTGGTCTGCGGGATCGGGGTCGTCGGAGCGGGCGCGGCCGGCCTGTGGGTGGCCCGTACGGGGCTGCAGCCCGTCGACGAGCTGACCGACGCCGTCGAGCACATCGCCCGGACCGAGGACCTGACCGTACGGATCCCCGACGAGGGCGACGACGAGATCGCCCGTCTGTCGCGGTCCTTCAACTCGATGACGGCGGCCCTCGCCTCCTCCCAGGAGCGGCAGGCCCAGCTGATCGCGGACGCCGGGCACGAGCTGCGCACCCCGCTGACCTCGCTGCGCACCAACATCGAGCTCCTCGCGCGCAGCGAGGAGACCGGCCGGGCGATCCCGCCCGGCGACCGTCGGGAGCTGCTGGCCTCGGTCAAGGCGCAGATGACGGAACTGGCCTCGCTGATCGGCGATCTGCAGGAGCTGTCCCGGCCGGACGCGGCCTCCCCCGGCCCGCTCGGGGTGGTCGCCCTGCACGAGATCGCCGGGGCGGCGCTGTCCCGGGCCCGGCTGCGCGGTCCGGAGCTCCGCTTCGACTCGGACCTGCGGCCCTGGTACGTACGGGGCGAGGCGGCCGCGCTGGAGCGGGCGGTGGTCAACGTCCTGGACAACGCGGTGAAGTTCAGCCCGCCGGGCGGCGCAGTCGAGGTGACGCTGCGGGCGGGCGAACTGACCGTACGGGACCACGGGCCGGGCATCCCGGCCGAGGACCTGCCGCACGTCTTCGAGCGGTTCTGGCGGTCCCCGTCGGCCCGGGCGCTGCCGGGCAGCGGGCTGGGCCTGTCGATCGTGGCCCGTACGGCGGCGCGGGCGGGCGGCAGCGCCGAGCTGCGGGCGGCGGCGGACGGCGGTCCGGGCACGGAGGCGGTGCTGCGCATCCCGGGGGCGCCCACCCCGCCGCCGTCCGATCCGTCAGTTGTGCCGGATCAGTGAGGCGACCAGGCCGGAGCGGGTGTTCGGGAAGTCCATCGGGACGATGCCGAGCCCGGTCCGTCCGGCCATCTCGCCTCCGTCGACGAACGAGTGCACCTGCGGGTTCAGGCGGTCGGAGTTCCAGCGCGGCGGCATGTAGGCGGAGGTGCTGACGTAGTTCACGAAGAGCCTGCCGGGCTGCTGGACGGCCTTGCGGAAGTGGTTCTCGATCTTGCCTCGCTTGGCGAAGGGCTCGGCGTTCCAGTCGTCCTGGATGTCGAAGACGTTGCCGTCGCCGTAGCGCAGGCCCGGCAGGCCGCCGTTGTCGGCGAGCAGGACCACCTTGCCGCGGGCCTGCCCGAGCGAGGGCAGGGTGTCGGCGATCCGGAACAGCGGGCGCCAGCCGCGGTGGTCGAGGTAGTCGTCGAAGACGGCGCGGAAGGTGGCGTCGCTCTCCCCGGAGTACTCCTGTTTGACCCGCATCAGGACGGTCTCGGACGGGTGGGCGGCGAGGAAGTTCCAGCAGGCGACGAGGACGTCCCCGAACATCAGGTTCTGGTAGACGGACCCGTGGTGGATCGCGAACGATCCGCCGGTGACGCGGCAGCGGACGTCCAGGAACCGGATGCCGGCGTCGAGCTGTTCGCCGATGGAGGTGTTCTGGCAGGCGACGTAGAGGCCGCCGTGGCGGGCGCCGGAGTCGTGCGTGCCGGGGATGGTCATCCGCTGCAGGGCGGTGGAGTCGCCGAGACCGGCCATCCAGTCCCGGGTGCCGAGGGCGGTGCCCGACGCCGTCCCCGCGGTGCCCAGCCCCAGGGCCGTGCCCGCCGCCAGTGCTCCGGCCAGAAACGCCCGCCGGTCGATGCCCATGCCCATGCCCACCCCTTCGCCGACCCGGTGATGGGACGGGATTATGGCGTGGACACCTCACGTATACCACCCAGCGGCAGGGCTCAGCTTTCGAGCAACTCCGCCATGGAGCGCAGCCCTTGGGCGATCTCCCGGCCGTTCGGCGCGCTCTCCGGATCGGTCAGGCACTGCACCATCACCCCGCTCAGCAGAGCGATGTGCAACGACCCGAGGGCCCGTACGTCCTCCTCGGTGACCGCATCCTCCGGCACCCCGCGCAACTGCGCGGCGACCATGCGGCGGGACCGGCGCTGACCCTCGGCCAGGATCGCGAGCAGCTCGGGCGAGGACTGCGCGTGCACGAACGCCTCGACGTTGGCGGTCCAGAGCCAGCGCATGTCGGCGAAATCCCGGATCTTGCGGTCCCACGTGTCGGCGTACCGCTCCTCGGCGGTGTCACCCTGGCCGGCGAGCCGGCCGGACCCCGCGGCCCACTCGTCCAGGGCGGCGAACAGCGCCTGATTGAGCAGCACCTCCCGCGATCCGAAGTGGTAGCCGATCGCGGCCATGCTCACCTGCGCCGCCGAGGCGATGTCGCGCACGGTCGTGCGCAGGTACCCCTTCTCCTCCAGGCAGCGGCGCGCTCCGGCCAGCAGGTCCTCGCGATTTCCCATGCCGGGATCGTATCCGCGCCGCATTTGGGCAAGCGCCCTACACAGTCGTATTGCGCGCTTGCCCAAATCCTGGCAGCCTTCTGGGGGAGACATCGCCGAACAGGGGAGAGCCACGCCATGCGTCACAAGCTGAAGATCGACGACCGCACGCTGTCCTACCTGGACTCCGGCGGCCCCGGCCGCCCGCTGCTGGCCCTGCACGGCGGCATGTCCGAGGCCGCGGCCTTCACCGGCCTGGCCGCCGCACTCGGCGACGCATGGCGGGTCATCGCCCCCGACCAGCGCGGCCACGGCGACTCCGACCGGGCCGCCGACTACGGCCGGGCCGGCTACGTCGCCGACGCCCTCGCCCTCCTCGACCACCTCGGCCAGGACGCCCCCGTACCGGTCCTCGGGTACTCCCTCGGCGGGCTCAACGCCTACCACCTGGCCGCGGCCCACCCCGGCCGGATCTCCGCGCTCATCGGCGTGGACGCCACCGTCGAGATCCGCATCCCCGCCGGGCCGCACTGGTTCGACTTCCTCGACGGCCTCCCCTACACCGCCCCCACCCGCGAGGGACTCCTCGCCGCCGCCGGGCCGGCCGCCGCACCGTTCGTCGCCGACGGGCTGCGCCCCCTGGCCGACGGCAGCGGCTGGCGGCTGCCCTACCACCCCCGGGACATGCTCGACTCCATCCGGGCGTGCGAGGGCGACCACTGGGACACCTGGCTCGCGAGCACCTGCCCGGCCCTGCTGATCCACGGCACCCGAAGCCGGGCCCTCACGCAGGCCGCGGCCGACGCGATGACGGCCCGGCGTCCGGGAACGGCGTACGCGGCCCTCGACGGCGACCACTTCGTGCCGTTCACGGACCCGGAGGGATTCCACAAGGCCGTCGGCACGTTCCTGGCGGCGCTCTGACCCTCCCCCGTCCGGGAAAAGGCCGAGGGGGCGGCGGGCCGACCGGCCCACCGCCCCCTCAAGGGTCCTGCGCGTCCTACTTGACGACGGTGATGCGGTCCGCCGCCGGCGGCACGATCGGGTTCGCCGCCGAGGAGTTCTTCGTCAGGTAGGCGTTGAAGCAGTCCAGGTCGGACGCGCCCACCAGCTTGTTCTTGTGCTCCTTCAGGACGGTGAAGCCGTCACCGCCGCCCGCGAGGAACTCGTTCATCGCGACCCGGTAGGTCTTGGCCGGGTCGATCGCCTCGCCGTTCAGCTTCACGGAGTCCACGACGATGCGGTCCGCGCCCGCCTTCGTCATGTCCAGGGTGTACGTGAAGCCCTTCGACACCTGCAGGATCTTCGGGCTCGCCCCGTTGACCGGACCGCTGACCTGCTGCTGGAGCGCGGTGATCAGCTGCGTGCCGGTCAGGTCCACGATGTTCATCATGTTGGTGAACGGCTGGACCGTGAAGGACTCGCCGTACGTCACCACGCCGTCGCCCTCGGCGCCCGAGGCCTTGTAGGCGAGGTCCGAGCGGATGCCGCCCGGGTTCATGATGGCCAGCTGCGCACCGCCCTTGTCCGCCGGGGACAGCGCCTCGAGCTGCGCGTCGGCGATCAGGTCGCCGAGCGGCTTCTCGGGCTCCGCCGAGCCGCGGCCCGGGATGTCCGCCGCGATGAAGCCCTGCGGGCGGTTGGCGACCGGGGCCGCCAGCTCGTTCCAGCGCTGGATCAGCTCGGTCATGTCCGCGGCCTTGGGCTGGTCGCGGTGGACGACCTTGTTGACCGGCTTCGGCGAGGCGATCGGCGTGCGGACGATGTCCTTGGTCTGCCGGTCGTACGTGAGGGTGGTGTCCGTGTACAGGCGGCCGATGGAGGCGGCCGAGGTCACCGTGCGCGGGTTGCCCGCCGGGTCGGGGATGTTGCAGGCGTAGGCCTGGTGCGTGTGGCCGGTGACCAGCGCGTCGACCTTGGCGTCCACGTTCTTGGCGATGTCCACGATCGCGCCCGAGATGCCGGCGCCGGCGCCCGGGACGTTGCAGTCGTAGTTGTACGCGCCGCTGGCGGGCAGACCGCCCTCGTGGATCAGCGCGACGATCGACTTCACGCCCTGCTTGTTCAGCTCGGCGGCGTACTTGTTGATCGTCTCGATCTCGTCGTTGAACTTGAGGCCCTTGACGCCCTCGGCGGTCACGATGTCCGGAGTGCCCTCCAGGGTGACGCCGATGAAGCCGATCTTCACGTCGCCCTTCTTCCACACATAGGTGGGCGACATCAGCGGGCGCTTGGTCTTCTCGTCCGTGACGTTCGCGGCGAGGTACTGGAACTCGGAGCCCTTGAACTCCTTGCCGTACTCGAAGCAGCCCTCGACCGGGTGGCAGCCGCCGTACGCCATGCGGCGCAGCTCGGCCTTGCCCTCGTCGAACTCGTGGTTGCCGACGCTGCTGACGTCCAGGCCGAGCTTGTTCAGCGCCTCGATGCTCGGCTCGTCGTGGAAGAGCCCGGACAGCATCGGGCTGCCGCCGATCATGTCGCCGGCGGCGGCGGTGACGGAGTACTCGTGGCCCTTGCGGGCCTCGCGCAGGCTGGTCGCGAGGTACTCGACCCCGCCTGCGGGTATGGCCTTGGTGGTGCCGTCGGCCTGACGTTCGGTCACGGTGCCGGAGGAGCCCTGCGGGGGCTCCAGGGTGCCGTGGAAGTCGTTGAACGACAGCATCTGCACATCGACGGTCCGGCTCTTGGCCGCACCGCCACCACTCGCGGCTCCGGCCGGCAGTGCGGCAGCGACCATCGCGCCGGCCCCGGCCGTGACGGCGAGGGCGGTGAAGGTCAACCGGCGGTTTCGGCGGTGCCGTTGTGGCGTCGCTGACATTTAGTCCCCTTTGTGGACAGCGATACTGCGTGGGAGGTCCGCCGAAGCCTATGGTCAACGCGCGTAGCTCTACCAGGGGGTAACGGGTATCGCGTTGGTTACGTGCAGAAGACGGACCGACCCCGCGCCCGCGATCCGTCCGGCGCCCGTGGCGGTCGTAGGCTCGTGTCATGACTGACGCAGCAGCGGCCCTGGAGCCCGGACGGCAGATTCAGACCCTCGACGAGCTGACGGAGGAACAGGCCGGCGACGTACTCGACCTGATCGAGGACGCGGCGCGGACCGACGGCACCACCGCCGTGTCCGAGCAGGGACGGCTCCAGCTGCGCGGCGGGCCGCGCGAGGGGATCCGGCACTTCCTGCTGACCGAGGGCGGCCGGCTCGCCGGATACGGGCAACTGGAGGACACCGACCCGGTGGAGGCCCCGGCCGCCGAGCTCGTCGTACACCCGGCCCTGCGGGGGCGCGGGCACGGGCGGGCGATGGGCATGGCCCTGCTGGCCGCCTCCGGCAAGCGGCTGCGGGTATGGGCCCACGGCGGCAAGTCGGCCGCCCGGCACCTCGCGCAGGTACTCGGCCTGACCCTGTTCCGCGAGCTGCGCCAGCTGCGCCGGCCGCTGGCCGACGGCGACCCGCTGCCGGAACCGGTGCTCCCGCCCGGCGTGACCGTACGGACCTTCGTGCCCGGCACCGACGACGAGGCCTGGCTCGCGGCGAACGCCGCCGCCTTCGCCCACCACCCCGAGCAGGGGTCCCTGACCCAGCGCGACCTCAACGACCGGATCGCACAGCCGTGGTTCGACGCCAAGGGCTTCTTCCTCGCGGAGCGCGAGGGGGAGATCGTCGGCTTCCACTGGACGAAGGTCCACGCGGCGGAGCAGCTGGGCGAGGTCTACGTGGTCGGCGTCCGCCCGGGCGCCCAGGGCGGCGGCCTCGGCAAGGCCCTCACCGCGATCGGCCTGCGGCACCTGTCGGCCCAGGGTCTGCCGACGGCGATGCTCTACGTGGACGCCGACAACCCGGCGGCCCTCTCCGTCTACCAGGGCCTCGGCTTCACCACCCACGAGGTCGACCTGATGTACCGCACGGAAAGCTGACGGGCCGGGCCCCGCCGCCCAGCCCCGGGGACCCGCCCCGGCCACCATCCAGCCCGCCGGAGCGACCCCTCAGCCCCGCCGGCGTTTGAGGCGGCCCTTCAGCCCCGCCGGCGATTGAGGCGGCCCTTCAGCCCCGCCGGCGATTGAGGCGACCCCTCAGCCCCGCCGGCGATTGAGGCGACCCCTCAGCCCCGCCGGCGATTGAGGCGGTCTTTCAGCCCCGCCGGCGTTTGAGGCGCGGGGGTCCGGGGGCGGCGCCCCAGGCAACGGCGCCGCACCCGGCACCCCACACTGAAACCGCACCCGCCCGCCCGCCGGCAGCCGCCATCCGCCGCCGCCCCCACGACTCGTGCACCAGCCGGAGCCGGGAAGCCACACGCCATTAACCGGGCATTCAGACACGCTTGCGACTCTCCCGGAATGCAGCCCCGCCTCCGACTGACAGCCGACACTTCCGACGCGCCTGTCCTGCCGCGTGCGCGGAAGAATGGAGTCATGAGCCACCAGCCCAGCGCAGGCCCCACCGAGGTCCCCGCCCAGCACCCGTCTCACACGCTCGCCGCCGGCGCGGCCACCGGCGCAGGCAGCCGCACAGGCAAGGGCACCGGCACCGGCACCGGCGCGGCCGACCCCGCCGCCAAGGCGCCCGGCCCGGGCAACGCCGTCACCGGCGCCCACGCCCGGATAGGTTCCATCTCCGCGCACCGCCCGCACGTCGACCTCGAGCCCGACATCGACGCCGACCTGGACGCCTACGACGACAAGGACGGCGGGGAACTCCCCCCGGGACGCTTCCTCGACCGGGAGCGCAGCTGGCTCGCCTTCAACGAGCGCGTGCTGGAGCTCGCCGAGGACCCGACGACCCCGCTGCTGGAGCGCGCCAACTTCCTGGCGATCTTCGCGAGCAACCTCGACGAGTTCTTCATGGTGCGCGTGGCCGGCCTCAAGCGGCGCATCGCGACGGGTGTCGCCACCCGTTCGGCCTCAGGCCTGCAGCCCCGCGAGGTGCTGGACCTGATCTGGACGCGCTCGCGCGAGCTCATGGCCCGCCACGCCGCCTGCTTCCAGCAGGACATCTCCCCTGCGCTCGGCGAAGAGGGCGTCCACCTGATCCGCTGGCCGGACCTCACCGAGAAGGAGCAGGCCCGCCTCTTCACGCTGTTCCGCAACCAGATCTTCCCGGTGCTGACCCCGCTGGCCGTGGACCCCGCGCACCCGTTCCCGTACATCTCCGGCCTCTCCCTCAACCTGGCCGTGGTCGTGCGCAACCCGGTCAGCGGCCACCGCCACTTCGCCCGGGTCAAGGTCCCGCCGCTCCTCTCCCGCTTCCTGGAGGCCTCGCCTCAGCGCTACGTCCCGCTGGAGGACGTCATCGCCGCGCACCTGGAGGAGCTGTTCCCGGGCATGGAGGTGCTCGCGCACCACATGTTCCGCGTGACCCGCAACGAGGACCTGGAAGTGGAGGAGGACGACGCCGAGAACCTCCTCCAGGCCCTGGAGAAGGAGCTCATGCGGCGCCGCTTCGGCCCGCCCGTGCGGCTGGAGGTCGAGGAGTCCATCGACCCCGGCGTACTGGACCTCCTGGTGCAGGAGCTGAACGTCAACGCCTCCGAGGTGTACCCGCTGCCCGGGCCCCTCGACCTGACCGCCCTCTTCGGCATCGCCTCGCTGGACCGGCCCGAGCTGAAGTACCGCAGGTTCATCGCCGGCACCCACCGGGACCTCGCGGAGGTCGAGTCCGCGTCGGCCCCCGACATCTTCGCCGCCCTGCGTGAGCGGGACGTCCTGCTCCACCACCCGTACGACTCCTTCTCCACCTCGGTGCAGGCCTTCCTGGAGCAGGCCGCCGCCGACCCGGACGTCCTCGCCATCAAGCAGACGCTCTACCGGACCTCGGGCGACTCCCCGATCGTGGACGCCCTGATCGACGCCGCCGAGTCCGGCAAGCAGGTCCTCGTCCTCGTCGAGATCAAGGCCCGCTTCGACGAGCAGGCCAACATCAAGTGGGCGCGCAAGCTGGAGGAGTCCGGCTGCCACGTCGTCTACGGGCTCGTCGGCCTCAAGACCCACTGCAAGCTGTCGCTCGTCGTCCGCCAGGAGGGCGACCAGCTGCGCCGCTACTCGCACGTCGGCACCGGCAACTACCACCCCAAGACCGCCCGGCTCTACGAGGACCTCGGCCTGCTCACCGCCGACCCCCAGGTCGGCGCGGACCTCTCCGACCTCTTCAACCGGCTGTCCGGCTACTCGCGCCGCGAGACCTACCGCCGGCTGATGGTGGCGCCCCGCTCGCTGCGTGACGGACTGATCGCTCGGATCGACAAGGAGGCCGCCCACCACAAGGCCGGCCGCCCCGCGTACGTGCGCCTCAAGATGAACTCGATCGTCGACGAGGCCCTCATCGACTCGCTCTACCGGGCCGCCCAGGCGGGCGTGCCCGTCGACATCTGGGTGCGCGGCATCTGCGCGGTGCGCCCCGGAGTCCCCGGGCTCTCGGAGAACATCCGGGTCCGCTCGATCCTCGGCCGCTTCCTGGAGCACTCCCGGGTCTTCGCCTTCGGCAACGGCGGCGAGCCCGAGGTGTGGATCGGCAGCGCCGACATGATGCACCGCAACCTCGACCGCCGTATCGAGGCACTGGTCAGGGTCGCCGACCCGGCCCACCGCGCGGCACTGGACCTGATGCTGGAAACGGGCATGTCCGATGCCACCTCCTCCTGGCACCTGGGCCCGGACGGCGAGTGGACCCGGCACAGCACGGACGCGGAAGGCCAGCCGCTGCGGCACGTACAGGAGACGCTCATAGACGCCCGGAGGCGCCGGCGTGGCTCAGCAAAACCATGACCCGATTACGGCGACGGCGGACGCAGGTGCCGTGCTCGGCGCGTACCTGCGCGCCCAGGCCACCGCTTTCCTCCGCGGGCTGCGCCTGCACGACGAAAGCGCGGCGAGCGGGGCCGACGCCGTCGCAGGAGGCGATGCGGCGCGCAGCCTGCGGGGGGCTGCGCGCCGCATCAGCGGATCCCTGGCCACCTTCCGGGCGGTGACCGAGCCCTCCTGGGCCGACGGGCTGCGCACCGAGCTGGTGTGGCTGTCCTCGACGCTGGCCGGCGAGCACGCGTACGCCGCCCGGCTGGCCCGGCTGATGGACGCGCTGCACCGGCTGTCGGGCTCTCCGGAGCTGCTGCCGGCGCCGCGCGGCTCGGCGGGCGCGCTGACGGTGGGCTCGGCGCGGGCGGGCGCCCTGTTGGAGCGCCAGCTGACCCTGGCCCGTACCCGCGCCCATTCGGCGACGCTGCAGGCGCTCGGCTCGTCCCGCTTCCACGCGGTGGCGGACGCGGTGGCGGTGCTGGCCTCGGAGGTCCCGCTGGACGGGGTCTCGGCCCGGGGGCGGGTGCAGGAGGTGCTGGTCCCGCTGGCGGCGGTGGCCGAAAACCGTCTGTCGGCGGCGGTCGAGGCGCTGCCGCCGGTCGACTGCGCCCACCCGTACAACGCGGACCACGACGGGCTCTGGCACGAGGTACGCCGCCTGATGCGGGTCCACCGGTACGCGCGGGAGGCGCTGGGCGGGGACGTGGCCGGGCCGGCGGCCGCGGGCGAGGCCCTGGACCGCCACCGCGACGCGGCCGAGGCGGCCGCCGCCTCGGCGACGGCGGCCCGCACGCCGCGGATCGCCCCGGCGACGGCGTACGCGCTCGGCGTCCTGCACGCCGATCAGCGCCACGAGGTCGAGGCGGCCCGGCTCGATTTCCGGCGCCTCTGGCTCCGGGAGCCCGCGGTCACGCCGTGATAACGGCCGCGTAACGGATGATGGCCGCTGTGTGCGCCCTGCCGGGATCGCACCGGGTCGTCCGCCACGGTTCACCGTCCGTTCACTTGCCCCGGTCGGCTGCTTCACCTGTTCTGCCTAATTTCGGTAGTGCACGGAGCGGGTCGCTCAGAGGTCGAGCAGCTCAGCCGGGCAACCCACGTAGTCCTCTTCGCACGCCGCCCCGATACAGAAAGCGGCCGGCGGCTTCTGGAAGGAACACCCGAAAGTGAAGCTTCAGCGCAAGAACATGCTTCGTGCCTCCGCCCTCGGGGCGCTTGTCGTGTCCGGCGCCCTGGTCCTCACGGCGTGCGGCTCGGACGACAACACCAAGACCACCGACGGGACGGGCAAGCCCTCGGCGGCCGCCGCGGCCGACATCAAGTGCGAAGGCGCCAAGGGCAAGCTCCTGGCCTCGGGCTCGTCCGCCCAGAAGAACGCGGTCGACCTGTGGGTGAAGAACTTCATGGCCGCCTGCCCCGGCGTCGAGGTGAACTACAAGTCCTCCTCCTCCGGTGAGGGCATCGTCGCCTTCAACCAGGGCACCGTCGGTTTCGCCGGCTCGGACTCGGCGCTGAAGCCCGAGCAGGTCGAGGAGTCGAAGAAGCAGTGCACCGGCGGCCAGGGCATCGACCTGCCCATGGTCGGCGGCCCGATCGCGCTCGGCTTCAACGTCGCCGGCGTGGAAAAGCTGAACCTCGACGCCGCCACGATCGCCAACATCTTCAACGACAAGATCAAGAAGTGGGACGACGAGGCGATCAAGAAGCTGAACCCCGGCGTCACGCTTCCCTCCACCGCCATCCAGCACTTCCACCGCTCCGAGGACTCGGGCACCACCGAGAACCTCACCAAGTACCTCAAGGCCGCCGCGCCCGACGCCTGGCCGCACGAGGCCGCGAAGAAGTGGGCCGCCCCGGGCGGTCTCGGCGCCTCCGGCTCCGCGGGTGTCGCCACCCAGGTCAAGGCCGTCGACGGCTCGATCGGCTACTTCGAGCTCTCCTACGCCAGCTCGCAGAACATCAAGACCGTCGACGTGAACACGGGCGCCACCGCCCCGGTCAAGGCCACCGGTGAGAACGCCTCCAAGGCCATCGCCGCCGCCAAGATCTCCGGTACCGGCTCCGACCTGGCGCTGAAGCTCGACTACACCACCAAGGCCGAGAGCGCGTACCCGATCGTCCTGGTGACGTACGAGGTCGTCTGCGACAAGGGCAACAAGGCCGAGACCCTCCCGACCGTGAAGGCCTTCCTGAACTACACCGCCTCGGACGCGGGCCAGAAGGTCCTCCTCGAGAACGGCTACGCGCCGATCCCGGCCGAGATCAACGCCAAGGTCCGCGAAGTCATCGCCTCGCTGAGCTGACCTCCTCCCCGAGGTGTCGGCCGCCCCCGTCCGGGCAATCGACACCTCGGGGACCTCCCCCTCCACCCAGGGGGACATCCGGTGCACCGCCGCCAGGGGGCCTGCCCCCCACACAGACCGGAAAGACCATGGCTTCCACCACACCCACCCAGATAGACACGGCTCCGCCGGGCATCTCCAGGAGCGGAACTTCCACCGGCCGCGCCGGTGACAAGATCTTCGCGGCGCTCTCCAAGGGCTCCGGCATCCTGCTCCTGGTGATCATGGCGTCGATCGCCGTCTTCCTCACCTACCGGGCGACCCTCGCCCTGTCGGAGAACGAGGGCAACTTCCTCACCACCTTCGACTGGAACGCGTCGGCCAACCCCCCCGTCTTCGGCATCGCCGTCCTGCTCTTCGGCACCGTCGTCAGCTCGATCATCGCGATGGTCATCGCGGTTCCGATCGCCGTCGGCATCGCCCTCTTCATCTCCCACTACGCGCCGCGCAGGCTGGCCGCGCCCCTCGCCTACGTGGTCGACCTGCTGGCCGCCGTGCCGTCGATCATCTACGGCATCTGGGGAGCGCTCTTCCTCGTCCCGCACCTGAACGGGCTGAACCTCTGGCTCGACGAGTACCTGGGCTGGACCTACGTCTTCGACAAGACCCAGGTCAGCGTCGCCCGTTCGCTGTTCACCGTCGGCATCCTGCTCGCGATCATGATCCTGCCGATCGTGACCAGCGTCAGCCGCGAGGTCTTCCTCCAGGTCCCGCGCATGAACGAGGAGGCCGCCCTGGCCCTCGGCGCGACCCGCTGGGAGGTCATCCGGATGTCGGTGCTGCCCTTCGGCCGCTCCGGCGTCATCTCCGCCTCGATGCTCGGCCTCGGCCGCGCACTCGGCGAGACCATGGCCGTCGCCACCGTCCTCTCCCCGAGCTTCCTGATCTCGCTGCACATCCTCGACCCGGGCGGCGGCACGTTCGCGCAGAACATCGCCGCGAAGTTCGACGAGGCCAACGAGTTCGGGCGGGACGCGCTGATCGCCTCCGGTCTGGTCCTCTTCCTGCTCACCCTGCTGGTCAACGGTGCAGCTCGCCTGATCATCGCTCGCCGCAAGGACTTCTCGGGGGCGAACGCCTGATGAGCCACGCACTGCAGGACCAGCGGCCCACCCGGGCCCGCAAGTCCGCCGCCCCCGCCAGTCTCACCCGGCGCGGCCTGCCCCGCTGGGCCCCGGCCGGCATCGCGGTCGCCTCGATCGCCCTCGGCTCCGGCACCGGCCTCGCCTTCGGCCTCCACAGCAAGATCCAGTGGGGTCTGATCGCGTCCCTGCTGTTCGTCGGCATCACATACACCGCCAGCGCGCTGATCGAGAACCGCCGCCAGGCCAAGGACCGGGTCGCGACCTCCGTCGTGTGGGTCTGCTTCGTCCTGGCCGTCGTCCCGCTGCTCTCGCTGATGTGGACCACGATCAGCCGCGGCATGGAGGTCCTCACCGGCGACTTCCTCACCCACTCCATGAACGGCGTCACCAGCTTCGAGGCGGGCGGCGGCGTCTACCACGCACTGCTCGGCACCATCGAGCAGGTCGCCCTGGCCACCCTGATCGCCGCGCCCGTCGGCCTGCTCACCGCCGTCTACCTGGTCGAATACGGCCGGGGCGCGCTGGCCAGGGCCGTCACCTTCTTCGTCGACGTCATGACCGGCATCCCCTCCATCGTCGCGGGCCTGTTCATCCTGACGACCTGGAACCTGATGCTGGGCTTCGGCCCCTCCGGCTTCGCCGGCGCGATGGCCCTGTCGATCCTGATGATGCCCGTCGTGGTCCGCTCCACCGAGGAGATGCTCAAGCTCGTCCCGAACGAGCTGCGCGAGGCCGCCCTGGCCCTCGGCGTGCCGAAGTGGCGCATGATCCTCAAGGTCGTGCTCCCCACCGCCATCGGCGGCATCTCCACCGGTCTGATGCTCGCCGTCGCCCGCATCGCCGGCGAGACCGCGCCGATCATGCTGCTGGTCTTCGGCTCCCAGCTGATCAACGGCAACCCCTTCGAAGGCGCCCAGTCCTCGCTCCCCCTGTACATCTGGGAGCAGTACAAGGTCGGCAGTGAAGCCTCCTACGACCGGGCATGGGCCGCAGCGCTCGTCCTGATCGCCTTCGTCATGATCCTCAATCTGGTGGCCCGCGGCATCGCCCGCTGGAAGGCCCCCAAGACCGGTCGCTGACGCGACCGTATGAAAGCGAAGTGACCCTCATGGCCAAGCGAATCGACGTCAGCGGACTGTCCGCCTTCTACGGCAGCCACAAGGCCATCGACGACATCTCGATGACCGTGGAGCCCCGCTCGGTGACGGCCTTCATCGGGCCCTCCGGCTGCGGCAAGTCGACCTTCCTGCGCACCCTGAACCGCATGCACGAGGTCACCCCCGGCGGCCGCGTCGAGGGCAAGGTGCTCCTGGACGACGAGAACCTGTACGGCGCCGGGGTGGACCCCGTCGCGGTCCGCCGCACGATCGGCATGGTCTTCCAGCGCCCGAACCCCTTCCCCACCATGTCGATCTTCGACAACGTGGCGGCGGGCCTGCGGCTCAACGGCAGCTTCAAGAAGTCCGAGCTGACCGACATCGTCGAGAAGTCCCTCCAGGGCGCCAACCTCTGGAACGAGGTCAAGGACCGCCTGAACAAGCCCGGCTCCGGCCTCTCCGGCGGCCAGCAGCAGCGCCTGTGCATCGCCCGCGCCATCGCGGTCGAGCCGCAGGTCCTGCTGATGGACGAGCCCTGCTCGGCCCTCGACCCGATCTCCACCCTGGCGATCGAGGACCTGATCGGCGAGCTCAAGGAGCGCTTCACGATCGTCATCGTGACGCACAACATGCAGCAGGCGGCCCGCGTCTCGGACCGCACCGCCTTCTTCAACCTCTCGGCCGTCGGCCAGCCCGGCAAGCTCATCGAGCTCGACGACACGGACCGGATCTTCTCGAACCCGTCCGTGCAGGCGACCGAGGACTACATCTCGGGTCGCTTCGGCTAGACCGGGATGTGTGACGTCCTGCGGTGCTGCATGGCGGTGCCACCGCAAGGCGAAGAAAAGAAAGAGGGCCGGCTCCCCCTGGGTGGGGGGAGCCGGCCCGCTTTCGTACGCCTGCCACGCCGCCGGCCGAGGCCGGGTTCACGGCCCCGCATCGGGGCCGGATCCCGCTAGCCGAAGGCCAGGTCCACGATCCAGAAGCTCACCGCGGCGACCAGGGCCGCGGCCGGCATCGTGATGAACCAGCCGAGGACGATGTTCTTGGCGACGCCCCAGCGGACCGCGTTCACCCGCTTCGTCGCGCCCACACCCATGATCGCCGAGGTGATCACGTGGGTGGTGGAGATCGGCGCGTGGAAGAGGAACGCCGAGCCGAACATGATCGACGCACCGGTGGTCTCCGCCGCGAAACCCTGCGGCGGGTCCAACTCGATGATCTTGCGGCCGAGCGTACGCATGATGCGCCAGCCACCCGCGTACGTACCCAGCGACAGCATCACGGCGCACGCGACCTTGACCCAGATCGGGATCGCGTCATCGGCGGTCTGCACGTCGGCGATGACCAGGGCCAGCACGACGATGCCCATCGTCTTCTGCGCGTCCTGGAGGCCGTGGCCGAGGGCCATCCCGGCCGCCGAAACGGTCTGTGCGATACGGAAGCCGCGCTTCGCCTTGTGCGGGTTGGCCCGGCGGAACATCCACAGGATGACCACCATCACCAGGTAACCGGCGACCAGGCCGACGACCGGCGAGATGAACATCGGGATGACGACCTTGTCGATCACACCCGACCAGATCACTTCCGTACCCCCGGCCAGCGCCGCACCCACCATGCCGCCGAAGAGGGCGTGCGACGAGGACGAGGGCAGGCCGAAGTACCAGGTGACCAGGTTCCAGACGATCGCGCCGACCAGCGCCGCGAAGAGGATCCACATGCCCGTCTTGCCGTGGGGCGTCTCGATCAGGCCCTGGCTGACGGTCTTGGCCACGCCGCTGCCCAGGAAGGCACCGGCGAGGTTCATCACCGCGGCCATCGCCAGCGCCGCACGCGGGGTCAGCGCCCGCGTGGAGACGGACGTGGCGATCGCGTTCGCGGAGTCGTGAAAACCATTCGTATACGTGAAGCCGAGCGCGACACCGATGGTCACGACCAGAGCAAAGGTGTCCACGAGGTTCAGGACTCCTTGACCGCGATGGTCTCCACCGTGTTCGCGACGTGCTCGAACGCGTCGGCCGCCTCTTCGAGCACGTCGACGATCTGCTTGAGCTTCAGCACCTCGATGGCGTCGTACTTGCCGTTGAAGAGCTGGGCGAGCAGCTTGCGGTGGATCTGGTCGGCCTGGTTCTCAAGACGGTTGACCTCGATCCAGTACTCGGTGAGGTTGTCCATCGTCCGCAGGTGCGGCATGGCCTCGGCCGTCAGCTCGGCCGCGCGCGCCAGCACCTCGATCTGCTGCTCGACCCCCTTGGGGAGCTCCTCCACGTTGTAGAGGACGACGAGGTCGACGGCCTCCTCCATGAAGTCCATGATGTCGTCGAGCGACGAGGCGAGCTTGTAGATGTCCTCGCGGTCGAACGGCGTGATGAAGGAGGAGTTCAGCTGGTGGAAGATCGCGTGCGTCGCGTCGTCCCCGGCGTGCTCCGCTGCCCGCATCCGCTCCGCGATCTCGGCCCGGGCGGAGGAGTCCGCTCCGAGCAGTTCCATCAGGAGCTTGGAGCCCGTGACGATGTTGTCCGCGGATGCGGCGAACATGTCGTAGAAGCTCGTCTCCCTGGGGGTCAGACGAAATCGCACGTGAGGTCCTCGGGGTGCATTGGATTCGGTCAGGCTGATGCTAGGCGCATCCCCCTGCCACGGCTAACCGGCGGTTCCCCAGTGTCCTCCATCAGGCAGAGTGAGGACCACGGGCCCCTGCCCCTTCGGGCGGGGCCCGGTACCCTATACCCACGAGGGGTATATGTCCCTCGTTCCGGACCATGGGAGGACGCATGACGACCATCGAGGCGGAGGGCTCCGGGGCCGTCCACGGCTACCACCACCAGAAGGACGAGCACCTCAAGCGGCTGCGCCGGATCGAGGGCCAGATCCGCGGCCTGCAGCGGCTCGTCGACGAGGACGTCTACTGCATCGACATACTCACCCAGGTCTCGGCGAGCACGAAGGCCCTCCAGTCCTTCGCGCTCCAGCTGCTGGAGGAACACCTGCGCCACTGCGTCGCCGACGCCGCGGTCAAGGGCGGCACCGAGATCGACGCCAAGGTGGAAGAAGCCACGAAGGCCATCGCCCGCCTCCTGCGCACCTGACCGACCCGGGCCTCGCCGGCGTGTCAGGCACGGCGCGGGGTCTTGGGCGGAGCCCCGGCCTGAGCCCCGCCGACGCTCCAGGCGCGGGCACCCGGCCCGGCACGGCCCGGCGGCGCACCGGCGCGTCAGCCCGACCAGATCCCCATCAGCACCTCGTCGATCCGATCCTGGCTGAGCCGATCCTCGGCAGCCGCCGAAGCGGCGATGATCAGCTCACCACACAGCTCGATCTCGGCGAGCGCCACATGATCCTGCACCGTCGTACCGCCTGCGGGAGTCACGCGTGTCACCTCAATCTGCCGTAATCGGTCGTCGGTGCTCGGCTTCCCAGGGTAGGGAGGGCACGGCACGCGGCACATGACACGGATGGACCATTTCCGGATACCCGGCCATGGCCCGAACGCGCCGCCCGCTTCCCGCCCACGCCGCTACTCGGCGATCTTCCCGGCGTAAATGTCCCCGCTTGCGGGCAATACGACGGTCACCGGCGTCCCGAATCCATACAGCAGCGTCGTCGACGAGACATCGATCACGCCATTGTTGACGTAGGTGAAGCGGTGCCTGATCTTCCGCAGCCGCCCCTCCTCGTCCAGGTAGGCGTCGAACGGCACCGTGTCCATGCTGAACCCTTTCGCCGCCGCCTCCAGCACCCCCCGGGCCTCCGGCGACGCCTTCGCCGCGGCCCGCCCGATGTCGGTGGTCCCCCGGTAGTGCCGCACCTTCGTACCCGCCACCTCGGTCTCCCCTACGTACGTCACCTCCTGCGCGCCCCGCAGCAGCTCGGCCGCGACCAACGGGTCGGTGGCACCGCCCGTGACCAGGTTTCCGTCGGCGAGGGTCGTGGTGTCGACGCGGACCCACTTGTCGGCGGGGACGCCCGCTCCGCGGTTCTTCATATAGAGGGCGCCGGGCACCAGCAGCTCGGTGATGGGCCGGTGCTCGTCCTCGCCCTTCACGTCGGCGGGGAGCATCACCAGCAGCTGCCCCATCCGGTTCTTGAAGTCGACTCCGCCCTCGCCGCGGATCGTGACCCGGGTCCCGCCCGTGGCCATCTCCATGGCCGTACGGGCCCGGGCGCTGCCGGTCTTCGCCAGGACGTCGGCGGCCCCGCGGACCACCGCCGCCGCGTCGGCCGGGGGGCGGTCGTCGCTGCCGCCGCCGCCCGCGCACCCGCTCATCGCCGTGACCGCCAGGGTGACGCCGGCGGCGAGCACCGCCTCACGCGCACGTCCGCGCCGCCGCCTGTGCTGGTGCACCACCATCGCCTGCCAACCCCCAACGCATGACCGCTGCTTGCCCGAGGCCCCCACCCGCTCCGTTTAACGAGGTCCGGGGTTTCCCGTCACGGGGGCGCGCCCTCCCCGCCCGCCGCCCGCCCGGTACCGTGAGAGGCGTGGAACCGCACATCGACGCGACCCTGGTCCCTCCGCTCGGCTCCGTCCCGCTCCCGCGGCCGCAGTCGCATCCCCAGCCCCAGCCCCAGCCACCGACCGGCCACACCACTTCCACCACGGAGCGCGGATCCTTCTGCCTGGCCGTCTGCACCTGCGGCTGGAGCGGCCCGGCCCGCCGCTCCCGCGACCTGGCCCGCAAGGACGCCGCCCGCCACACGACGACCTGAAAGCCCCGGCGCAGGCATGTCCTAGCCCGTTCGGACGGCCCGGCTGGCCGGGGTGCGCCGGAGCGGATGCCCTTGACTCATGCCAGGATCCGCAGCCCGCCTCACCGCCCTTCTCTGGGCCCTGCTCGTCGCGTTCGCCCCTGCTGCGGCGGCCGCGGTGATGGCCAGACCCATGGGCTCGGCGGACAGCCCGGCCGACGTGGTCCTGGCCATCGGGCTCACCTCCGCCGCGGCCGCGGCCACCGCATGGTGGCTGCGCTCCCGGTACCGCCGTGGCGCCGACGCCGAGGCCGACAGCGGTGACCGGTGACGTCCCGGCCGCGACCACCTGCGGTCCGCGTGTGCTTCGGGGCGTCGGGGCTGTGCCTGCTGGCGGCAGCGCTGCTCGCCGTATGGGAGTCGTACGCGCCGGCCTGAGCGCGCAGGCCCCGTAACCGAGTTCGAGCCCGTACCCGAGCCCGGGCCCGTACCCGAGCCCGTACGACCGTCAGGCGGCGAGGTCGCTCTCGTGCGTGCGCTGTCCCGCCGGCGGGGTCTGCGCCTGCGGGAGGCCTACCGGCCGCGGCCATGCACGGCCGCGGGAGCGTACGAGGCGGCCGACGCGCCGGGAGGCTGCCACCGCCCGCACCACCGGCGTCAGCAGCGCCATCGCGAGCGGCGCGAGCACCAGGACCACGGCGGTGCCGAGCGCGAGCCCGCCGATCACGTCGGTGGGGTACGAGACGCCCATGTACACGCGGCAGAAGCCCTCGGCGAGGGCCAGCCCGATCCCGAGGTAACCGAGCCGGCGGTGCGCGACGAACAGGCCTACGCCCAGGGCCATCGCGAGTGTGGTGTGGCCGCTGACGAAGGAGAACGCGCCGTTCCCGATATCCGGGCCGATGCCGGGATCGAGCACCTGCAGGCCCTCGTGCTGCCGGAACGGCCTCGCCCGCCCGACGAATGCGCGCAGGGGCACGTTCACGAGCAGGGCCAGCCCGGCGGCCAGCGGGGCCCACACCAGCGCGGCGAAGGACTCGACGGCCGAGGCCTCGTCCTGGCGGCGGGCTCCGCGCCAGCACCACAGGACCAGGAGCACCAGGGCCAGCAGGATCCCGTATTCACCGGCCAGGCTCACAGTCCGGTCCAGCCACCACGGGGCTTGCCGGGCGGCGCCGTTGATCTCGTACAGCAGGCTGACATCCACGTTCGGCCCACCCGTTGTGAGTCCAGCCATGGTGATGCGGCCCCTTGCCCTTGCCGTGGTTCCCCTGCGGGCGCACCCCGGTGTGCACCCCTTGGCCCCCGCTTGATCAACCCCCGCTTCATGGAACGCCCGTTCTGACGTCTACGTTCCACTCTCCACGGAATGATCACTCCAACGTTATCGAAGAGTGACTCATCGTCGCAGCTCAGGGCCTTGGCTTCACGGAGAGTTACTGGGGCGCCCGGCCTGCCCCGCACGCTCCGGAAGGGCCTCCGCGCCATCCTTGGTCACACGCGTCGCACCGAAGTAGTCGGGAGTGTCGATCTTGTCGAAGCGGATCACGGCACCGGTGAACGGGGCGTTGATCATGTATCCGCCGCCGACGTACAGCCCGACGTGCCGGATCTCGCGAGAGTTCGTCAGATCGTCGGAGAAGAAGACCAGATCACCGGGCAGGAGTTCATCGCGCGCGGGGTGCGGCCCGGCGTTGTACTGGTCGTTGGCCACGCGCGGCAGCTGGATCCCCACCGTCTCGTACGCGGCCTTGGTCAGCCCGGAGCAGTCGAACCGGCCGTCCTGGTCGGGCGTCCCGTTGCCGCCCCACAGGTACGGCGTACCGAGCTGCTTCTGCGCGAAGTAGATGGCCCCGGCCGCCTGTTGGGAGGGCGCCACCCGCCCGACGGGCCGCGCGAAGCTCTTCGCCAGAGTGGTGATCGTCTTTACATACCCCTGGGTCTCGCGGAACGGAGGCACACCCTGGTACTTGAGCACCGCACCGGGACCGGCGTTGTAGGCGGCCAGCATGTTCGTGACGGCGTCTCCGGGAACCTTGCTCACGTAGCGCGCGAGCTCGCAGTCGTACGAAGCCGCCGAGGGAATGGCGTCGTTCGGGTCCCAGATGTCCCGGTCACCGTCGCCGTCCCCGTCGATCCCGTGGGTGGCCCACGTTCCGGGGATGAACTGGGCGATGCCCCGCGCGTCCGCCGGACTGACGATGTCGGGGTCCCAGCCGCTCTCCGAGTAGAGCTGGGCGGCGAGGACGGCCGGGGTCAGTGTCGGGCACAGCACGCCCCACTTCTGCACCAGAGCCTGGTACTTGCCGGGAACGGCGCCCTTGGCGAGTCCGACGGGCCGGCCCCCGCCGGAGGCGATTCCGGCGGCGGCGGAGTACGTGCCGATCACCAGGAGAGCGACGAAGCACAGACACGCCCCGAAGCTGATCCCGCCGATCACCCAGAATCTGCGCACCCGTCAACCCTCCCCCATCGACCGTTCTTTCACCGGGATTCGCCGCTACGTGTCGGATTCATCCCGTTTGTGGCCCGCTGTCGAAGCCTCCGCACGCGAAGCTCTTGTGCTCCGTATCCGAAACGGCGTGCCGGAACACCACCGTCCAGCCCCCTGGATCCTGCGACAGCGGAGGCGCCTTGACCGTCTTGCCGTTCAGCTGCATGGAGAAGTCGTCCGGGTAGGTGACCGTCTTCCACTCCAACTCGTCACCCTCGTACAGGTCCCGGGCTTTGGCAACGAAGCCGAGCTGGCGGTTGTCGCTCACACCCGTCGAGCGGCCGTTCTCGTCCACCTCGTGCTGCGGCTTCACGACCACGACCACGTAGTACGGAGGAACGTCGGGGAGCGGGTTCTTGACCCGGTAACCGATCTCGGCCTTCCCCGACTTCAGCGTGGGGTCGTCGGTGTCCCTGGGCATCGAGTCCTGGAAATCCAGAATGCCCACTTCGTCCACGCCCCGCGTGCAGGTCCGGTGGACGGGGTGGTAGTCGTCCAGATTGGGCGCGGTCTGCTTGATGTACGTGGGCGGGCCGGCCGGGGACGCCGCCGCGGGACCGCTCGGACTCGGCCCACCAGCAGGAGACGCCTGGCCGGCAGGGGTCTGGCCCACGGGCGTCTGCCCGACAGGGGACTGACCGACGGGCGTCTGCCCGGCAGGGCTCTGGCTCCGGCCGCCCCCGTCGGCCCGGTCGCCCTCGCCCCCTCGGTCCCCCAGCGGCAGGTTCCACACCGCCACGCCCCCCACCACGGCCAGCGCCGCACACGCCGCGACCAGCCCGGTCCGCCTGCGCCGCGCCGGGACCGCGGCCACCCGCCCGGTCGGGGTGTAGCCGTACGGCATCCCCGGCCCCTGCGTGCGCATCTCGTGCACCGGAACGGCCTCGCCCAGCGCCCCCAGGCCCACGTACACGGGGTCGTCCACCAGCGCGTCCCGCACCCCGCACCGCCGGATGACCCCGGCCGGGTCCGGGCGGGCCGCCGGGTCCTTCGCCACACAGGCCTCGATCAGCGCCGCGAGCGCCGGCTCCACCCCGGCGACGTCGATCGGCTCGTGCACCGCGCGGTAGCTCACCGTCGCCGCCACGCCCGTGCCGAACGGCGGCCGTCCCGTCGCCGCGTACGCGAGCGTCGCCCCGAGCGCGAAGACGTCCGCGGCCGGCCCCGCCTCGGCACCCAACAGCACCTCGGGCGCGGTGTAGCCGGGCGTTCCCGGCGCCTGGCCGTCCTGCGTCAGCTCGGTCGCGCCGACCCCGCGCGCGATGCCGAAGTCGATGAGCTGCGGACCCTGCGCGCCCAGGATGACGTTCTGCGGCTTGAGATCCCGGTGCGTCACCCCGTAGGCGTGCACGCTCGCCAGGCCCTCCGCGAGCGCCGCGAACAGCCGGCGGCAGGTCTCGGCGGGAAACGCCCCGCGCCGGCCCACCGCATGTCCGAGGGTGGGGCCCGCCACGTACTCGGTCGCCAGCCAGTACGGCGCCGCCTCCAGCGAGGCGTCGATCAGGTTCGCCGTGTACGCCGACCGCACCGCACGCACCGTCTCGGCCTCCCGGCGGAAGCGCGCCAGCGCCTCCGGGTGACCGGTGATCTCGTCGCGGATCACCTTGACGGCCACCAGGCGCCCGCCGGGGGAGCGCCCGAGGTACACCTGCCCCATACCGCCGGCTCCCAGCCGGGTGAGCAGCGCGTGGGCACCTATGTGAGTCGGGTCGATCTCTCTGAGCGGCTCCATCCCTCCGAGCCTGCCACATCCATCTTCCGCCCCGGGAAAGGGGGTTGGTCCGCGGCGTGGCCCCCCGTGCCCGGCGCCGCTACCGCGGGGCGACGAAGAGGCTCTGCGCGCTCCGCCCGATCGGCCCCTTCTCGTCGTGCAGCAGCGCGTCCGCGAGTCCGATCCCGGCGGCGTCCACACTCGTACGGGCCTCCACGCACGCCCACTCGCCCACCGGATGGCGGTGGAGGTGCACGGTCAGGTCACCGTTGATGAAGACGTAGCGCCCGAAGTCCATCACCGCACTGATGCCGTTGCCCGAGTCGGCGGCGATCAGCACCCGGTCCAGCGGCCTGATGTCCTCCCCGGCGACGAGCGGCACCTTCATCCGCATCCAGCAGGTGCCCGGACCCGGCTCGACGAAGGCGCCCTCGGTGAAGCGGGTCTCCATGGCCGAGTGGTAGCCGGTCTCCCACGGCACCGGGAAGAACGGCGTCACGCCCACCTCCCCGGGCGTCGGCAGCCGCGGGCCCGGGGCAACGGCCGGCACGGACTCCTCGGCGACGCGGATCCGCAGGGCCCGCGCCAGCATCACGGGCGCGGCGCCCGCCGGGGCGAGGGCGGCCTCGACCACCTCGGTGCTGCGCCCGGCACGGAGCACGCTGGTGGTGATCTCCAGGTCGCCGATCGGGACCGGGCGCAGGATCTCGTACGTGATCCGGGCGATCCGCATGTCCGTGCGCGCACCCGGCCGCTCCTCGACGGCCCGCCCGAGCAGCGCGGCCGGCGGCCCGGCGTGCTGCGAGCCCGGGTCCCACGGCCCGCGCGTGTACTCGGTGGCGGTGAACCGCCCGGCATCCAGTCGTTCGAAGAATCCCTCACCAGCGCCCATGCCCCGCACGCTACCGACAGGTAACCGGGGGCACCAGCCCCGCGCCGACCATCAGCGGGCGAACCCCAGACCCACCCCCAGCCCCACCAGCACCGACCCGATGGCCCGGTTCAGCGTCTTCTGCGCCTTCAGCATCCGGTCGCGCAGCCGGGAGACGGAGAAGAACAGCGCCACGGCCGCGAACCAGCCCAGGTGCGCCGCCGACATGAACAGCCCGTAGCCCGCCTGCTGCCACAGCGGCGTGTCCGGGTCGACCACCTGCGTAAAGGTCGACACCACGAAGAGCGTCGTCTTCGGGTTGAGCACATTGGTCAGGAACCCCGACCGCATCGCCCCCAGCCGGGTCAGCTCCGGCTTCGACTCCAGGTCCACGGTCACCTCGGCCCGCGCCCGGAAGGTCCGTATCCCGATCCACACCAGATAGGCGGCACCCGCCAGCTTGATCACGGTGAAGAGCGTGGTGGAGGAGGCGATCAGCAGACCGACCCCGAGCATCGTGTAGGAGACGTGCACCAGGACGCCGGCCGCGACCCCGGCGGCGGCGAACAGCCCGGTGGGCCGCCCGTAGAGATAGCTGTTGCGCACCACCATGGCGAAGTCCGCACCCGGACTGATCACGGCGAGCAGGGTGATGACGGCGACTGCGATCACTTCTGTCATACGGCGATGCTCGCCGCGCCCCCCTTCCGGATCAAGCCCCGACCGCCCACCCGCCCGCCTCGAACGCCCCCGCACGGTGCGGAACCTGCCGGGTGATCCCCCACCTGCCGACCGCGTGCCACCCGTATCGACGAGACCTCGGTCTCCGCAGCGCGAAGGTCCTCGACATGCGGCTCACCCCGACCGACCGGTGACAATGGACAACGTGCCGAGTACCCCAGCCACCCCTGCCACCCCTGCCACCCCAGCCGGGTCTGCCGGGTCTGCCTCCCAGGCCGGCCCTGCCGGCTCTGCCTCCCTGCCCGCCCTGCCCGTCCTGCAGGCCGACTGCGCGAACTGCTTCGCGCTCTGCTGCGTCGCCCTCCCCTTCGCCAAGTCCAACGACTTCGCCGTGAACAAGCCCGCCGGAACCCCCTGCAAGAACCTCCAGCAGGACTTCCGCTGCGGCATCCACACCCGGCTGCGCGACAAGGGCTTCCAGGGCTGCACCGTCTTCGACTGCTTCGGCGCGGGCCAGCAGGTCTCCCAGGTCACCTTCGGCGGCCGCGACTGGCGCACCCACCCGGGCACGGCCCGCACGATGTACGACGTCTTCCCGGTGGTGCGGCAGCTGCACGAGCTGCTCTTCTACATCAGCGAGGCCCTGACCCTCCCGGACGCCTCCCCGGTCCACGCGGAGCTGCGGCGCGTCCTCGCGAAGACGGAGGAGTGGACGCGCGCCGAGGCTCAGGCCCTCACGGATCTGGACGTCGACACCCTCCGCCAGGGCATCAACACCCTGCTGCTGAAGACCAGCGAACTCGTACGGGCCAAGGTGCCGGGCCGCAAGAAGAACCACCGCGGCGCCGACCTGATGGGCGCCCGCCTCTCCGGCGCGAACCTCCGCGGCGCGAACCTCCGCGGCGCCTACCTGATCGCAGCCGACCTCACCCGCGCCGACCTCCGTACGGCCGACCTGATCGGCGCGGACTTCCGCGACGCCAACCTCCGCGGCGCAGACCTCCGCAACGCCATCTTCCTCACCCAGCCCCAACTGAACGCGGCCCAGGGCGACCCCACCACGCACATCCCCCCATCCCTCACCCGCCCCACCCACTGGACCTGACCCTCCAGCCCCACCGCCCCTCCAGCCCCGTCGGCGTTTGTGGCGCGGGGGCCCGGGGGCAGCGCCCATCGGACACATGTCGGCGACCCGGCCCAACGACACGCGATCCCACTGCTCCGAACGGCGGCCCCTCACCCCGCCCCCCGTACGCCGAGACGACAATCATTGCCCGGCGTCACACCCCGTGATACACAGAGTGACCGTATGTTCTTGCGCATACTCACCGACCCTGCCCAGGTCAGAGCGCGGAGTCGGAGCGCGGGCCGCGAGATCGGGTAAAGAGAGCCGTCAAGTCGACGACGGCGGCGGTTTCATCAGCGAAGATAGTGCGTGACCCCTGCCGCCGGGCAGCGGGCTTTCGGAACTACCCATACAGGGGCGGTGAGTTACATGATCCTGGCAGCCGAAAAGGGCGACATCACCACCATCATCGGCGGAATCGCCCCAAACTGGGGGCCTTTCGGCAGTCTCGGCAACGAAGCGAAGGTCATGATCGAAGTGGTCATGGCCGTGGCGATCCTCCTCTGCCTCGGCATCGCCATCTGGGGCGCGGCCAAACAGCGCATCGGCGCGACCGCCCTGCGCGACACGTTCAGCGCGGAACAGGGCAAGGGCCTGATCGTGGCCGGCCTCACGGGCGTCTTCATCATCGGCTCCCTCGGCACCCTCTTCACGATCGTCTACGGAATGGCCGTCTAGCCGGGCCACCGCGGCCGTACCTGATGAGGACTCACCACACCGCACCTACGCGGGAACCAGCACTACCGTTGTACGACGCGGAGGGGGCCGACACGGAATGAGCAACGACGACCAGTACGGCGGCGGCCACGGCGAGGTCGGCGGCACGGGCCAGACCCGCACCCGCCTCCCGGACTCCCCCACCGACCCGTACGGCCCCACCCGCCGCCCCCCTCGCACCGCCCGCAGCCTGGTCACGGTGGTCGGCGTGGTCATCCTCCTCATCGCCGCCATCGCCTTCGCGAACCAGTCCCCGGACACCCCCGAGGACAAGCCGGCGGACGACGCCCCGGCCGCCTCCTCCACGACGGCCACGGGCACCACCCCGGTCACCGGCAAGAACGGCACCATCCCCAGAGGCTTCGCCCACGACGAACAGGGCGCCCAGTCGGCCGCCGCCAACTACGCCGTGGCCCTCGGCTCTGACGGCATGTTCGACACCACGCGCAGGCGCGCGATCGTCCAGGCCGTCTACTTGCCCGACGTGGCCGCGGCGCGCCAGAGCGATCTCGACAAGGTCTATGCGGACCAGGAGTTCCTCGCCCGCATCGGTCTCGAACCAGGCGGCAAGGCACCCAAGGGACTCACGTTCATCTCCCGCACGAACCCGGTGGGTACGAAGGTGGAGAAGTACAGCGCCGACACGGCAAGTGTCTCCGTCTGGTACTCCGCCCTGTTCGGCCTCGCGGGCGAAGGTTCGAAGAACCCGGTCTCGGAGGGCTGGTACACCAACACCTTCGAGCTCAGGTGGCTCAACGGCGACTGGCGTGTCTCCGACTTCACGCAGAAGGACGGCCCCGCTCCGGTTGGCCGGGACCAGTCCGCTGCCTCGGCCGAGGAAATGGCCGCCGCGGTGTCACAGTTCGGGGGACTCACCTATGCGCGCTGACCGTCGTGGCCTGTCCCTCGCGGCCGTCCTGGCAGCCGTGCAGACCGCTGCCGTGCTTCTCGCCGGCCGGGCAGTGGCCGCTCCCCCGCCAGCACCGGGAGCCACCCCGACCCCTCAGCCGAGCAACAACCCCTGCGACCTTATCCGCGGGCCCGCCAAGGAATACTGCGAGCGCGGCGAACCCGGCAGCGGAGCCCCCCGCACCGGCCTGGCGCCCAGCGACCCCGCCGACGCCCTCAACCCCCTCGCCTCCCTCGCCCGCGGCTGCGCAGACGCCGCCGCATGGATCGTCACCAAGCTCAGCGAAGCGGTCAAGGGGCCGGCGGACGTCGACTTCACCAACCCGACCTTCCTCAAGCAGTACTCCGTCGTCTTCGCCGCCTCCACCATCCTCACGCTCGTCCTGTGGCTCTTCGCCGTCGCCAAGCGAGCCGTCCGCGGCGTCCCCCTGACCACCGCCATGTCCGAAGCCATCGGCTTCCTCTGGCTCACGGTCCTCGCCTCCGCCTTCACCCCCGTCGTCCTCTACACCGTCGTCTCCGCCACCGACGGCGTCACCGAGGTCATCGCCTCCGCCACCGGCGGCCAGACCGACGTCTTCTTCGGCTCCTTCTCCGAAGCCCTCAAGAAGGGCGACGACATCGGCGGCGGCCCGATCATGCTGATCGTCGTCGCGCTCGTCACCGTCCTCGCCGCCGGCGTGCTCTACCTGGAGCTGTTCATCCGGGCCGCCCTCCTCTACGTCGGCGCCCTCCTCGGCGTCGTCGTCTACGCGGGGCTCGTCGACCGCAACCTCTGGGGCCACGTCCGCCGCTGGGCCGGCATCATGATCGCCGTCATCCTCGTGAAGCCGGTCATCGTCATCGTCCTCGGCCTCGCCGGAGCCCTGACCGGCGAAAAGGGCCCGAACGCCTTCTCCGCCGTCGTCACCGGCCTCGCCATCATCCTGCTGGCGATCTTCGCCTCCGCGATGATCTACCGCTTCGTCCCCGGCTTCGGCGACGAGATCGCCTCCGCCCGCTCCAACCGCAGCAAGGCCACCGACGGCGCCCAGGCGGCCGCCGTCATCAGCTCCCCGGCCTCCCTCGTCTCGCAGGGCATCAAGACGCACAGCAGCCGCGGCGCCCACCGCGGAGGCGACGGCGGCGGCAGCGCGCCCCGCCCCGCCAATCCCCTCTCCGGAGGCGTGGCCGCCCACAGCAGCCGCCCCACCTCCGGCGGCGGGTCCGGCGGCGGATCTGTCCCCTCCGCCGCACCCCCGCCCCGCCAGAGCACGAGCACGAGGAACACAGGAGGTGACGGGCGTTGACGACCCAGTCCCACCAGCTGCACCCGGTCGCGCCCCGCCGCACGTATCTCATCGGCCGGGCCCGGCCGAACGCGATCGTCGGCAAGAACCGCGAGACCGGCGAAATCGCCCTGATCATCGCCGGGGCGTTCTTCGGCATGATGAGCGGACTGCTCGTCCCCGACCTCACCCTGCGCATCGTCAGCCTCGCCGGCTTCCCCATGCTCGCGCTCGCCGCCGTATACGTCCCCTACAAGGGCCGCACCTTCTACCGCTGGTTCGAGATCAGCCGCAGCTACAAGCGGACCCTGCGGCGCGGCACGACGTACCGCTCCGGCGCCATGGAAGCCGGCATCCGCGGCTCCGACGGCCGCGAGGTCGAAGTCGGCCCGCCCCCCGGCATCGGCCGGATCAACTGGCTCGCCGCGCCCTTCGGCCCCGACGAGATCGCCGTACTCCTCCACGCGGACCGCCGCACCGTCACCGCCGCCATCGAGATCGAGGGCCCCGGCGTCGGCCTGCGCGACAGCGAGGACCAGGAGGCCCTCGTCGACCGCTTCGGCACCCTCCTCAAGCACGTGGCCAACGGCGACGGCTTCGTCACCCGCCTCCAGATGCTCGCCCGCACCCTGCCCGCCGACCCCGACGCGCACGCCAAGGACGTGGCCCAGCGCGGCGACACCCAGGCCCCCGGCTGGCTGCGCGAGTCCTACGACCAGCTCCAGTCGATGGTGTCCACCTCCTCCGAACAGCACCGCGCGTACCTCGTCGCCTGTATGCACTACACGCGCGAACTCGCTGCCGAGGCCCACACCATCGCCCGCGCCTCCACCCCCCACAAGGGTCGCAAGCTCGACCGCGACGCCGGCCTCGCCATCGTCATGGCCCGCGAGCTCACCGACATCTGCGCCCGCCTCGCCGAAGCCGACATCCGCGTCCGCCAGCCCCTCGGCCAGGGCCGCCTCTCCTCCCTCGTGCACTCCATGTACGACCCGGACCACCCCATCGACCACATCCAGGCCATGACCAAGCGCAACGCCTGGCCGGCCGAGCTCGACGCGGTCGAGCCCACCTTCCTCCAGGCCAAGACCCGCGAGTCCTCCACCCGCGCGCCCTGGTGCCACGCCACCGCCTGGGTCAAGGAGTGGCCGATGACGCCCGTCGGCGTCAACTTCCTCGCCCCGCTCCTCGTCCACACCCCCGACGTCATCCGAACCGTCGCCGTCACCATGGACCTGGAGCCCACCGAGGTGGCCATCGAGCGCATGCTCACCGAGAAGACCAACGACGAGGCGGACGCCTCCCGCGCCGCCAAGATGAACCGCACCGTCGACCCCCGCGACATCGCCGCCCACGGCCGGCTCGACCAAAGAGGTGAAGATCTCGCGAGCGGTGCGGCGGGAGTCAACCTGGTCGGGTACATCACGGTGTCCTCGCGTTCGCCGGAGGCACTCGCCCGCGACAAGCGGACGATCCGCGCCTCGGCCGGCAAGTCCTACCTGAAGCTGGAATGGTGCGACCGCGAGCACCACCGCGCGTTCGTCAACACCCTGCCGTTCGCCACCGGCATCCGACGTTAGCTGGAGGGAAGTGCCGCCCATGCGAGATCCCATGACCGCGCTGACGGACGCCTTCACCAGCTTCCTCTTCGGCAAAGTCGAAACCACGCGCCTGCCCGTCCGCACCTCGACCGGGCAGGCGCAAGCCGTCTACCTGCCCACCGCCGCCCCCGGACTCGGCGACTCCGGCGTCATCATCGGCCGCGAGGTCTACAGCGGCAAGGGCTACATCTACGACCCCTTCCAGCTCTACGGACAGCAGCTCCCGGCCCCCCACTGGCTGGTCCTCGGCGAATCCGGCAACGGCAAGTCCGCCCTGGAGAAGACCTACGTCCTGCGCCAGCTCCGCTTCAAGGACCGCCAGGTCGTCGTCCTCGACGCCCAAGGCGAGGACGGTGTCGGCGAGTGGAACCTGATCGCCCAGCAGCTGGGAATAACCCCCATCCGCCTGGATCCGATCGCCGCAAACGACGACGGCATCCGCCTCAACCCGCTCGACCCGTCGATCACCACGACCGGGCAGCTCGCGCTGCTCCGCACCATCATCGAAGTCGCCATGGGCCACGGCCTCGACGAGCGCGCCGGCTTCGCCCTGAAGGTCGCGCACGCCTACGTCGTCGACGCCATCCGGGACCGACAGCCCGTCCTGACCGACATCGTGGAACAGCTGCGCCACCCCGAGGCCGAATCGGCGCTCGCCATGAACGTCGACATAGACGATGTCCGGGCCTGGGGCCTCGACGTGGCCCTGGTCCTCGACCGCCTCGTCGACGGCGACCTGCGCGGCATGTTCGACGGCCCCACGACCGTCGGCATCGACCTCGACGCCCCGCTGATCGTCTTCGACCTCTCCCACATCGACCGCAACTCCATCGCGATGCCGATCCTCATGGCCATCGTCGGCGTCTGGCTGGAGCACACCTGGATCAGGCCCGACCGGAAGAAGCGGATCTTCCTCGTCGAAGAGGCCTGGCACATCATCAACAGCCCCTTCGTCGCACAGCTGTTCCAGCGCCTGCTGAAGTTCGGCCGCCGCCTCGGCCTGTCCTTCGTCGCCGTCGTCCACCACCTCTCCGACGTCGTCGACGGCGCGGCCGCACGTGAAGCCGCCGCCATCCTCAAGATGGCCTCCACCCGCACCATCTACGCCCAGAAGGCCGACGAGGCCCGCGCCACCGGCCGCGTCCTCGGCCTGCCCCGCTGGGCCGTCGAGATCATCCCGACCCTCACCCCCGGCATCGCGGTCTGGGACGTCAACGGCAACGTCCAGGTGGTCAAACACCTGATCACCGAAGCCGAACGCCCCCTGGTCTTCACGGACCGCGCCATGACCGAGTCCTCCGTCCCGAGCCGACTCCCCGACGACCTGCTCGCCGCCGAACTCGAGGCGGAGGAACGCGCCTTGTCCATCGAACGCAGCCACGGCAACGGCCCCGGCTCCGCCACCACGGTGGCCTGACCATGCACGACGCACGACGTACGGAGACCCCCGCGCGCGGCGGCGGCATCCCGGACGGCCTTCTGGTCGGCCTCCTGGCCTTCCTCCTCGGCCTCGCCGTTCTCGTCTGGTCGGCCACCGGCCTGGCGGCCCTCTTCGCGAAGGGCGCCTGGCCCGCCACCGTCACCTTCACCCGGACCCCGGATGCCGTCCGCGCCCTGATAGCGCAGCCGCACGACATCCCGGCCGCCTGGCCCGACACCGACCCGGCGGCCCTCTCGGGCTGGGGCCTGTTCTGGGGCCTGTTCGTCAGCCAGCTCCTGGTGCTGTTCGTACTCACCGTCTTCGCCATCGGCGTGATCGCCCGCACCAAGTCCCGCCGCGCCCTGGCCAAGCAGGCCGCCCTGGACCCCGTACCGCAGGCCGAGCCGCATCCCGCCCCCGCGCCCGCGCAGCCCCACCTCCCCGCGCCCGTCCCTGCACCGGTGCCGGCCCCCGCCCAGACCCCCGAACCCGTCGCCGCCCACCAGCCCGCTCGGCACCCGACGGCCCGCCAATCGGACCAGCCGACGGACGACGCCTACCGCTACGGCTTCGGCTACGCCCCCGCGGCACACCCCGCCACGCCCGCGTTCGAGGCGCATGGTCAGGGGCGGAGCCGCGGCGACGGAGCAGCCTGGCCGGGCTCCCCGACCGCTGCCCCGCAACCCCGTCTCGCGTACGGCGGCCCGAACGACCGGTTCCGCGCAGCCGTGCAGCGCATCGGCGAAACGGAGGGGGCAGCGCTGATCGTGACCTCCTCCCCCACCCTCTGGGCCGAGACCAAGGACGCCCGCGCCAAACTCGGCCCCGTCCTCCTCTACGACCCCTCCCACCTGTGCGACACCCCGGCCCGCATGCACTGGAACCCGGCCGAGGGCTGCGCCGAACGGGACACCGCCGCCGCCCGCGCGATCGCCCTGCTGGCCCCCGTACGGCCCCAGGCCCGGATGGACGCAGCGGTGGCCGACACCGCGGAAACGCTCCTGCGCAGCTGGCTCCAAGCGGCCGCGCTGGACGACCGCCCCTTCAAACAACTGCACCGCTGGACCCAGGGCAACAGCGCCCAGGACCCCGTCCGCATCCTGCGCACCCACCCCCAGGCCGCCCCCGGCGCGGCCGGCGAACTGGAAAGCGCCCTCACCGCGCACCCGGAACGCCGCGAACTCGCCCAGAGCCTGACGGCCCGAGCCCTCTCCTGCCTGACCTCGATCCACATCCGCGAAGCCTGCAACCCGAACCGAACGGATTCCCTCACCCTGGCTTCGTTCCTGGGCGAAGGGGGCAGCCTCTACGTGGTGGGTGAACCCCTGGAGGATCCGCGCACCCACCCGGGTGCGATGCCCTTGCTGACCGCACTCGCCTCTCACGTGGTCGAGCACGGCCGCCGCATGGCCGCACGGTCATCCCACGGTCGGCTCGACCCACCACTTTCCCTGGTCCTGGACGACGTGGCCGCCGTGGCCCCGATCCCCCAGCTCCCGGACCTCCTCACCGAGGAGACCCTGCCCCTCCTCGCCCTGTGCCGCAGCCGCGAACAGGCCCGCTCCCGCTGGCCGGAAGCCGACCTCCCCTCTGGCGGGTCCTAGTCGGCGGCCGGTCGCGCGATGACGTACTCCAGCTCCTTGGCGTCCGTATTTCCGGGCACCGCCAGGACCGTGCCGCTCGCCGCGAAGCCGAACCGCCGGTAGAACGCAGCGGCCCGCGCGTTGTCCTCGTGCACGACGAGCCGTACGCGCTCCAGCACCGGCTCCTCCAGCGCCCATGCCCACTCCAGCGCGGCAGCGAACAGGGCTTCGGTCAGCCCGGTCCCCCGCTGCTCTGGCCGTACGAACACCCCGACCAGGTGCCCCTGCGTTCGCTCGACGGCCTGGTCGAAGAAGTCGGTGGTCCCGCCCTCCTCGACGAGCACGGTCACCGAACCGTCCCACGTCCCATCGGGCCCCTCCGCAATGAACTGCCGAGCCGCCCGCCCGTGCGACGCTCCCTCGGCCCGCCCCTGCCAGAACTCATCGGAGTGGAGCTTGGCCTGCTCCGCCGTCTCCAGGAAGGCCACCGGCGCCGCCGGATCCTCCAGCGCGGTGATCCGCAGGGCCTTGACCTTCTCCCACTCGTCACCGCGGACCGGACGTATCACGTGCTGGAAGTCGTTCATGATCGGATCCTAGCCAGCGAGCAGGCAGACTTCACCCATGAATCCGCACGTCAGAGCCCACCGCCACGTCACGTCGCTCTCCGCCGGCCCGCCCATGGACCCAAGCCTCAGCGTGACCCTCAACTTCCACCCTGGCCGAGGCCGACGACCAGGACGCCCTCGACGACTACATCGAGGCCCAGGTCCACGCCCCGGTCCTCCTCGAACGCGACGTCGCCGCCCTCGTACTGGACCCCAGCCACCGAGACACGGAGGTAGAGGCCGCAGCGGCCAAGCTCCCCTTCCCGACCGAATGGCACCCCGGCTACGAGCTCACCGTCACCGAACTCCTCCGGCACCCCGACTACCGCGGCCAGGAGTACGTAGAACTCGGCGCTGCAATCGCCGTCTCGGGCCGGCTCACGCCCCGCATCCTCGGCGAGGCGGCCCGAACGGGACGGTACGAAGAACAAGCCCTCAAGCGGGTCTGGCACTACCTGGCCCGCTTCGGAAACCGCCCCCAGGGAGAGAAACACTGAGATTGCCGGTGAACGCAGAAAAGCCCCGCACCGGACCGGTAAAGGTCTGGTGCGGGGCTTCCCGCAATGATTGTTCGGCGGCGTCCTACTCTCCCACAGGGTCCCCCCTGCAGTACCATCGGCGCTGAAAGGCTTAGCTTCCGGGTTCGGAATGTAACCGGGCGTTTCCCTAACGCTATGACCACCGAAACACTATGAAATTTGAACGCTGGCATGAACACAGCTGTTCGTTATTTCAGAACTAACACAGTGGACGCGAGCAACTGAGGACAAGCCCTCGGCCTATTAGTACCAGTCAGCTTCACCCGTTACCGGGCTTCCACATCTGG